>JAGNMH010000309.1 GCA_017991275.1 Acidobacteriota bacterium | reverse complement strand
GAGTGTTCTGGGTGTTGCCAGAAGTCGCACCTGAAGTGTAGGTGTTGTAGATCAGGACTGAGCCAGCTTTTTGGTCGCTTGCTTCGGAAGTTGCCGGATAAGCCAGACCCGGATCGGCAGCCAAAGCAAAAGACGAAATGACAGTCAGTGCGAAAATAGCCAACAAAGTGTGTGCAATCTTGAGTGAGGTTCGCATGTGGATTTATCTCCTTTGAGGTAAAGACCGAATTCTCAATCAGGGGAGACTTCGGTGCAAAACATGGAGCACCGTTGATAAAGACACAGCAAAAAGTGTGTTTTGCCAACAAATGCTTTGCAAATACCAATTAGGTAGTGGGGTCGAGCGAGGCTCCATAAAAGTGTCATTTAGGAAATGACAAAACCAAGCTGTATGATCTCAGCTAGCAGGTGAGGGGGCGTATTTTTCTAAAAAGGGAGTCGCTCAACTATTGAGCCTTCAAAAACATCATTCACGTGAGAGTGAGAAAAAGCTCAATGTCACGTGCCTTATAGCATGCTGATTCAAAATTGGGCAAGGGCAATTCCATTTCTTGGTCAGCAGGATTTGTAAATGGTTCAGAGAGTAGTGGAGCTTTACTGAGTTGGGCATGTGTGGATAATGAACCATATTTTCCAGAGAAGTCCATAATAAAACCTTGCAAGATAAAACTTTGACTGAAAAGGAATTTGGCGGATGAATCGTCAGTACGATGTATTGATTATCGGCGGCGGGCACAATGGTTTAGTCACTGCCGGCTATCTGGCTCGTGTCGGCTTAAAGGTCGCGGTGCTTGAACGTCGAGCCGTCGTTGGCGGTGCTTGTGTGACGGAAGAGCCATGGCCGGGCTACAAAGTTTCCACATTGTCCTATCTTTGCAGTCTATTGCAGCCGAAAATTATCAATGACCTGGAATTGAGGAAGTTCGGCTACCATATTTACCCCAAAGACCCGTCGTTTTTCACTGCTTTCCAGGACGGCCGACACATTTTCTTCTGGCAGAGTTTACAGAAAACCGTTGAGGAGATCGCCAAGTTTTCCAAACGTGATGCCGAGCATTACCCACAATATGAATCAGAGCTTGTGAAACTGGCTGAATGGGTGGAGTCAATTTTGTTGGAAACTCCGCCGAACATCATTCGCAGGAAATTCTCCGACCTGATGAGTCTGGGCAAGTTCGGCTTGAAGGGGTTGAAGCTTGGCGATGAAGGTTTGGTGCGGATGGTAAAGATCATGACTCAGAGCGTGCGTGATTTTTTGGATGAACGCTTTGAGTCGGACGAGATTAAAACTACGCTGGCGACCGACGGGGTAATTGGCACAAACGGCGGGCCTGCGACTCCAGGGACAGCTTATATTCTGTTGCATCACGTGATGGGTGGAGCCGCCGGGCCGCGTGGTTTGTGGGGATTCATTCGCGGAGGGATGGGGGCGATCAGCCTGGCGCTGGCGGATTCTGCCCAAGCTAGCGGCGCTGAAATCCTGACCGATGCCGAGGTTGACCATGTGTTGGTCAAAGATAATCAGGCTTATGGCGTGGTGCTCAAGAACGGCGACGATATTCGAGCCAAAATAGTTGTTTCAAACGCTGACCCGAAACGCACTTTCCTGAAATTGGTAGAAGAGCGGCATTTGGAAGACGGTTTTCGCCGCTCACTTGAAAATTTTCGTGTTGAAGGATGCTCGGTCAAAATAAATTTGGCGCTGGACGGGCTGCCGAATTTCACGGCGTTTCCGAACACATCGGAGCATGAGCCGGGTCTTCCTCACAAAACAACCATGCACGTTTGTCCTTCCATGGACTATGTTGATCGCGCTTGGGAAGAAGCCAAGCAAGGACAAATGTCTAAAAACCCAATGCTGGAATGTACGATCCCAACGGCTTATGACAATTCCATCGCGCCGCCGGGCAAACACATCATGTGTATCTTTGCCCAGTACGCGCCTTACACATTGAAGAATGGGGTTTGGGATCAGGCGACGAAAGATCAATTTGCCGACCGCTGCATCAACGCTCTGGCGGATTACGCGCCGAACATTAAAGACATTGTTTTGCATCGCCAAGTGATTTCGCCGTTTGATATGGAGCAGGAGTACGGTTTGACTGGAGGCAACATCTTTCACGGAGAGATGGATTTAGACCAGTTATTTTTCATGCGGCCTGTCGCTGGTTGGGCGAATTACCGAACCCCGATTCGCAATCTATATCTGTGCGGCTCTGGAACGCATCCCGGTGGCGGGGTGATGGGAGCGCCGGGTTTCAATGCCGCGCGAGAAATTTTGAAGGATTTGAAACGCTGAATTCCTCAGGAGGAAATATGGACCTAACGACAATTGTCTTTGTGGTTTTGGCGGTGATCGTGCTTTTGATTATCGCTCGTGTGGTTTTCCGGCTGGTGCTGGGGCAGTCGGTCACAGAAACGCTGATTCACCGCGACAACAAAGCGGCGGCGGTTTCGCTATGCGGTTTTCTGCTGGGAGTCATCAATGTGGTCGTTCCGGTTTTGAGCGGGCCCAGTCATTCGTTCTGGACTGATGTCAAAGGCGTGTTGGCTTATGGAATCGGCGGCATTGTGGCGATGGCCGTTGCCAGCATGATCTTTGAGCAATACAGCCGGGCGACAGGAGTGCCGCTTCGTGAACAGATTGCCGCGGGCAATTTGTCGGCGGGCATAGTTGATGGCGCAATTCATTTGGCCTCCAGTCAGATCGTTGCCGGAGCATTGACCGGCGATGGCGGTTCGATAGTGCCGACCGTGGTTTTCTGGCTGGCAGGCGTGGTGGCGCTGATTGTGTTGACGCACATCTTCAGAATGCTGACGTCTTACGATGATGCTGATTTGATAAAGAATGGCAACGTAGCGGCTGCGCTTGGTTGCGCCGGGCTGATCGTCGCAATTGGAATGATGGTCGGCAGCGCCGTGTCAGGCAGCTTTACCGGATATGCCGATAGTTTTCGCCAGTTTGGGGTGGCTATACTTGTCGTGTTGATCCTTTATCCTGTGCGCCAGATCATTGTCCAAATGCTGTTTTTGGGAGCGGGCTTCAGCTTCAAAGGTGGCAGGTTGGATCATGAAATCGCTGAAGATCGAAATGTCGGCGCAGGTTTGCTGGAGGCTGTAGGTTATCTGACGACGGCGTTAATTGTTACCCGGCTTTTTTAGATTTTGGATTCTTCGGCAGAATTCGTCGGTTCTGTTCTCCGGTGGCGAAGCGCCAGCTCCTTGAGTTCCAATTCCAGTTGCTCGTATCCGGCGAATTGTCGCTCATCAGTGCGAAAAGCCGGGCTGTGAACCATCCGTCGTCCGTTGACAGTCATGCTGCCGTGCTTTTTGTGCAGCAGTTCGTGGTACATAACGAAATCAATCAGTCTGATTGAGACGGCTGGGTCATCCAGAGTAATCGAGATCATCACTGTGTCACGGCTCTGTTGATAATGACCAAATTTGCGCGCCGTCAATGTGCGGTTCCAGTTGAGTTTGGGCCTCGGCATCAGTCCACCAAAGTATTCTGCATTCACTCTTGTAAAGCTTTCGTCCAGATCGTGGGCGCGTCCTCGCACAATCGGTTCAGGTGGTGAGGCGAGAGATTCCATTTCAAAAACCACCTCGTTGAATTCTTCCGATTCGGCAAATTCGCGGAACAATTGTTCGTTGCCCGAACTTGCTTCTCCCAGCGCGCATTGCAGCAATGATTGCCAGACCTGTTGATCCGCAGCCTGAAAGCCAAGATGCACTTTAAGCAAGGTCACATTATTGTAATTTCGCCTGCTCCACAGATTGCTGATGCTGCTGAGGTGAAGAAGCAATGGGCGATCGGCAAGCGCCGCGTGGTTCCGCGTAATCGCGCGCGCTCGTCCAAGCGATTCAAGGTGAGTTGTCAAAGCGTCTTCGTTGGTTAGAAATTTCAGCCAGCAATAAACTCGTCGTGAAGGAGTTTCAAGTACTGCCGGTGTCTGACCATGCTTCGCGCAAATCTGCTCAATGGACGCGGCTTGTTGATTCAGTTCTTCCTGTAATTTCAATCTCTCTGAATTTTCGGTTAGCAACCAATGGATTCGATGCCAGATTTTGTCGGCGAAATGTTCGCCTATCTTGACTACATTTTTGATTCGGACCGTGGACGTTGGCGTTGCAGGTTGACCATCTTGTCGCAATGGCAGGCTGTTCAAGTCTAATTCTTTCAGAAACAGGTAAGCGCGGCGTGACGGTGCAGGCAAGCTGTCAATTCCGACATTATGGTTTCGACAGATTAACTCTACGTCTTGCACGATCTTTCTAACTCGCAGTTTGAACGGCTCAATTTCGCCCGGCGTCAGACCCGTTTGTAATTGGCTCCGAACGTGATTGAAGAGTCTGATCAGTCCTGAGATTTTCATATCCTACTTCGCCTTCCTCAACTGTTTGGAAACTCGTTCAACGTCCGCCAATAATCGGATTGTGTTCAGTCCCAAAATCTTGCGAATGTCTGATTCCTTGTAACCCTTACGCAGCAGAGATTCGGTGATTTTCGGCAACTTCGTGCAATCTTCCATTCCTTCAGGCATTGAACCTCCGTCAAAATCTGAGCCCAAACCGACATGATCGGCTCCAACCAGTTTCACTGCATGGTCAATGTGTTCGACTATGCGTTCCCAACTGACTTTTGGCGGTGCGCCAAACTGCGCGGCCAGCTCTTCGCGGATTTTGGGGAAAACAGTTTCGCGCGGTTCGTTTTGGTATTTCTGTCTCAATTCTCGTTGGGCGGCTTGGGTTTTCTGCGAATATGCGAACAGGTCGGGGTCAATGAAGCTATCCAGATAGTTGATCTGAATCACCCCGCCTTTGGCTGCCAGAGCTTTAATCATTTCATCGGTCATATTGCGAGGATGGCCGCTTATGGCTCGGCAGGATGAGTGCGAAGCAATCATCGGAGCTTTGCTGACTTCTAACGCATCCCAAAATGTTTTGTCTGCTACGTGAGAAATGTCTACCATCACGCCCAGTTTGTTCAGCTCGCGCACCACATCTTTGCCGAAATCGGTCAGGCCATTGTGCTTTGGCTGGTCGCCTGAAGAATCTGCCCAATCTGTGTTTACCGAATGCGTCAGCGTCAGATACCGCACGCCGAGTTCTGCATACATTCTCAGCACCGGCAGGCTATTGTTAATCATGTGCCCGCCTTCCATTCCCATCAGCCCGGCTATTTTGCCTTGGCGCTGAGCCAAGCGAACATCCGCCGCTGTTCGGCAAAGCATAACTTTATCGGGCATGTCTTCGGCAAGTTTGTGAACGGCGGCAATTCTTTGCAGAGCGTCGTTGACGGCTTTTGGCCCTGTGACCGTGCCGGACATATAAATGGAAAAGAATAATCCGTTCAGGCCGCCTTCTTTCATTCGCGGCAAATCAATGTGACCAGTAGTGTGACGTTCGTCGAACTTCCACTCACCCTGCAGTTTTGGCGTTACATCAATATGAGTGTCCATGACCAAAGATGAGAAGTGGATTTTCTTTGCGCGAGCCGCAATTGCATCAACGGCATTTTGCGCGAACAAGGTCTGACTCCAAGTCAAAGCCAGTGCAAGACAGAACAGCAGTACAAGTCCCTGTTTCATAAGTTTGTCTCCCAGTGATTTCTGAATTTTTTTTTGAAGTAATTTTAGCGCGAGCCGCATTTCACTCTAACTGGCAAATTCTGGCAAGCCATCGTCATCCCTAATGTGGGTTTTGACACCGATAGTTTGCACGGTTTGTTACCGTGTGTCGCCGATTGATTACCAATTGGCAATCGGCGACAAACCCAATAGCTACAAAGATTAATCTGCCCGTCAAAAGGCAATAATCTGTTGACAGCATGTAGTGCCTCGCTTAGACTCCCGCACGAGTGATCGGCTCACCTCACAGAGTTGAGCAGTCATTGAGAGTTACTTGCAGATCGAAATCACGCCTCGTTAAACACTTCGCCCAACCCCGTCAAGCAGTGTTGTAAAGAACTGCCACTCTATTGAGCCGACCTTGCGGTACCCCATTAAACGCCGCTATTTAATTTTCAAGCAGGCCAACCGAAACTCACGGTTCTTACATCACTGGAGCCTGACTTGATAATCATCTCGAATCAGTCATTGACTAATCATTGAAATGATTGAAAGACAGTCGAAATGATTAACCTGCTCGCCTGTTTAAGGCGCATAAGCCCACAGGTTTTCATTGGTGCCCTCCACAAAACTATTCATCGGCTTCTTAACTGATCCCCGAAATCATTGAAGCCACATAACTGGCATAAGAATTGATAACTAAACCAATTGTCGGAAACAATTGCTGTAAAAGGAGTATGTACACAATGCGAACCTCACGCTATTTCACCTCAATATTAACTGCACTGGCCTTTCTTATGGTGATGGCCATTCATTCATTTGCCGCCGACCCTGGCGTCGTGTTTCCTGTGGACGGAGTTGTAAGCGATCAAAAAGCTGGCTCAATTTTGATCTACAATGTTTACAGTTCCAGCGCGACCAGTCCGGCGACGGAAAACACCCGAATCAATATTACTAATTCTTCAGACACTCGTGACGTGGCAGTTCACTTGTTCTTCATTGATGGCGCTTCGTGCAGTCCAGCTGATAGCGTTATTTGTTTGACGCGGCGTCAGACGGTCAGCTTCAGAGCATCGGAATTCGATCCGGGAACAATGGGTTATCTGGTTGTCGTCGCAATTGACAACAATGGCTGCCCGATTGTTCAC
>JAGNMH010000308.1 GCA_017991275.1 Acidobacteriota bacterium | reverse complement strand
AGTCACGACCACGCGCGACGTAGACGCAACCGTCAATTTCACAGTCAGGGGCTTTAATGCCAACCCAAATTTGAGTGGTGATGGCCGAACACTGGCTTTCATATCGGGCTTCAATTTCGCGGGAACTGCCGCCAATAAAAATACCGACTTCAATGGCGAGATTTTTACCTACAAAGTTGGCGACCCGGCCAACACCGCCAGACAGGTGACTGACACAACCGGCTCTCCGGCTGTTCCTGCCAACGGTGTAATGAACGTAATGCTGGCTTTTACTCACCCAATAAACTTCGACGGCACCAAGCTGGTTTTTGAATCGGCTGGAGATTTTGCCGGAAAGAATTCGGAAAAGCTGCGCGAAGTTTACTTGGCCGATCTGAGTACAGCGACAACCAAGTTCACTCAACTTACTGATCAAACCACGGTTGACGCCACCAAAAACGATTTCAACTATTTCCCAAGCATTAACTCGACCGGGACTTACGTTGTTTTCAATTCTGTCTTGAATCTGACTCCGGCGACGACCAGCGGCATCAAAGCCGACAACGCAGACGCCAGCCGCGAAGTTTTCCGCTACGACATCGCCGCGAATAAGTACCGTCAGATTACTTTCACCGGACCATCCCTCACTGTGCTTGACCAGCGAGCGAATAATTTTTCGGTATTCGCCGATAACACCGGAAACACGATCTCATTCAATTACGAAGCCAATGTCGTGGCCGCCAACGCGTTGGCCATCCAGGACGTTTTCCAGGCTTACGTGTTGCCAGTAACCAGCAAAAATGCGACCGAAGCCAAATTTGCCAATGCGGCCAGCTTCGATGCGACTCAGGTTGCACGAGGTTCAATCGTAGCGGTTTTCGGCTCGCAGTTGGCCAATTCAACTCTTTCAGCCCCCAGCGGCAACCTGCCTTTTCAACTTGGCGGAGTTTCAGTGATCGTCAACGGCCTGGCCGGACGAGTAATTTTTGTTTCGCCGGGACAAATCAATTTTGTCGTGCCGACTGAGATTGGTGTTGGAGACACGGTTGATTTCACTGTCAATAACAACGGAATCCAGTCTGCTGGCAAAGTCAAAATTATTGACGCGGCTCCCGGAGTTTTCAGCGCCGCTGGTGATGGCAAGGGAAAATCCACTGCCCAATGCGGACAGATTTCGGCTGACGGCTTAAGCTTTGTTTTGTCAGCGCCGCCCTGCGCCGTCGGCAATGAGTCGCAATTCAATTTGCTGGTTATTTACGGAACCGGCTGGCGCAACACTGCCAGTTTGCAGGTCAAAATCGGCGACGCGATTTTGACACCGTCCTATGCCGGGCCGCAGGGCGAATTCCTGGGACTGGATCAAATCAACGTCTCCTTGACAAAAGACCTGGCTGCCAAGCTGGATCAGGAAATCACGGTTTCAGTCGTCGCCACCACCAACATTGACAGCAACAAAACAACGACTTCGTTTTCAGGCTTTGAAGAAGCTTTATCCGTTTACAACGCAGCCAGTTTCGATGCCAGCATTGTCGCCCGTGGATCGCTGGCAGTTGCTCAGGGAGCAAGTCTGGCCAAAGACACAATGGAGGCCGCCGGCCCGAATTACCCGACTGAATTGAAAGGCGTGAAAGTGACAGTCGCTGGCGTAGCCGCACAGATAACTTATATCTCCCCCACGCAGGTCAACTTCCTGATACCAAACGGAACCAAACTCGCCGATTTTGTTGAAGTCGTCATCAATAACAACGGCACGAATGTTCGCGGCAGAACAGGTGTGATGGACGCAGCAGCAGGAATTTTTACTACCACAGGTGACGGCAACGGCAGCGCATTGATCCAGTGCGGAAAGATAAATGCGAACGGGTCTATAACCTTTTCTGCTCCGCCATGTTCGGTTGGAACCACTGAATCACCGAACATTATTCGGTTTACTGGCACAGGTTGGCGCTTTGCCGACAAAGTCGTGATTAAGATTGGCGATATTGAGGAAGTCCCAAATACTTACACCGGAGGTTTGCCAGGGCCGAACGGCGCACTGACTCCGGGAATTGACATTATTCACGCTCAGATGGTGCCGGAATTGGCAGGCAAAACCGACGTGGATGTAATAATCACAACAACAGCCGGGGCTGTTCAGAGAGCCAGTAAGGCAGGAGTCAAAGTGTCAATTTCAAGCAGTTTAAGCCAGTCGCCAAAAGCGCATTAAATCAAGACCACATTGATGTGAGATTGAGATGACGAAGGGGAGCAATTTTCAATTGCTCCCCTTCGTTGTTTAATCGTCCCGACGACCGGCCAAAACAGCCTGCGTCGCCTCTACAACTTTGTCGTGAAGCGGGCCGTTGGTGGCGATGATTCCATTCATATTGCGAACGTGATTTGTGTTGTATTCCATCGGCTGACCGGCTGTGTCGGTGATGCGGCCCCCGGCTGCATGCAAGATGGCTTCCGGCGCGCAAGTATCCCATTGATTGGTTTTGGACCCTGCGTGAATGTAAATGTGGGCGCTGCCGTCACAGATCAAACCAAGTTTTAATCCAACACTGCCAGAGCGAACTTCACCGGTTGAACCCAGCCTCTGCCGAATTGCATCAACCGTAGGGCTATGGTGTGAACGACTCATCGCGGCGACCATTTTCGTTGAATCTGCCAGGTCTGAAACGCGCAGCCGCTTGGTGGTCAACGCTTCTTCAACGAAAGCCCCAATACCTGGCGCGGCGTAAAACATTCGATCCGTTGCCGGGTTGTAAACCACGCCGACTTTTGGTTCGCCAGCGACTGCCAGACCAATCATTACCGCGAATTCATCCAGCTTTTCGATGAACTGTTTGGTTCCGTCCATCGGATCAACCATCCAGACGCGATCCTTGCCCAGACGAATTTTGTCATCCACAGCTTCTTCGGAAAGGATGGCGTCATTAGGAAAGTTTTTGGCCAGTTCGCGCACCAGCATTTCATTGGCTGCTTTGTCGGCGGCGGTCACAGGGTCGTCATAACCTTTCCATTCGACTTTGGCGTCGTTCTTGTAAAAGCTCATCAAAATGCTTCCGGCTTCGCGCGCCAGTCGCCTTGCTATTTCCAGTTCTTTTTCCATTTTGTCCTTTTTGAAATCGTTTTGATCGTGCGAGGCGGACAGCTTACACCGTCAGTGCCAAAGTTTGACAAGGCAAATGGCCATTTCTATACTCGCGCCGCTTTTGTTTTCTCCCTATTTCACGTAACTAACAGACATAACCCGGCGGCTGGACGCGATGAAAATTTACGACATCACTGTCCCAATCTCGGCAGAACTTCCGGTTTATCCCGGCGATCCAAACATACAACTTGAGCGAATTATGTCGCTGGAAAATGGCGACATCGCCAACGTTACGCGTCTTTGTTGCAGCACGCATATCGGCACACACGTTGATCCGCCGTCGCACTTCATCGCCGGAGCCATGTCGCTGGACGAACTGCCGCTGGAAACTCTGATCGGCACGGCCAGGGTAATTGATGTTGGCGACGTTCCCGCGATTGACCGAGCGGTTCTGGATAAAGTTCTGGATGATAGCGACCTGAACGGCGCGACTCGCGTGCTGTTCAAAACTCGTAATTCCAGCTTCTGGCCTGAATCAAAAACCTTCCGCGAAGATTTCGTTTACATTGAACCTGACGCCGCCCGGCGGTTGGTTGAACTTGGCGTGCAATTGGTCGGCATAGATTACCTGTCGGTTGAAAAATTCAACTTCGACGAACCGGCAACCCACCTGGTTTTGCTTGGCGCGAACGTCATCATCGTCGAAGGTCTGGCGCTTCGGGACGTTCCACCCGGAGATTACGAATTGCTCTGTTTGCCGTTGAAAATCAAAGACGGTGACGGCAGCCCGGCGCGCGTCGTGCTGCGTTCTATCTAAACGTCGCATGGAGTTCAGGTTTTAACCTGTTTAACGCAAACAGCAGGCTAAAGCCTGAACTCCATGCTCTTAAACTTGAAAGGAAATTGTTATGGCAAATCTGGATTCTTTAGTCAGCAACTGGCGACGCATTCATAAACAAACTACAAAAATCATGGCGGCTGCTCCCAACGACAAATACGATTGGAAACCAGCCGATTCGGCCATGACGCTGGGCGAATTGATGAACCATCTTTGGATTGCCGAAGCCGGATTGGTTGCTGCGGCAAAAACCGGAGTCTTCCCGAAAGAAGCTCCACCGCAAATCAATGACACCGCTGCCTTGATCGCAGCCTTCGACAAAACCCACGAAGAAGCGATTGCCACTGCCCAAGCCTTCACCGCTGATGAGTTGGCAGAAACCGTTGCGCCCTTTGGCCCGGACAAAGCCATGCCCAGAAGCGTGCTGCTGAACCTGACGCTGGAACACGAAATCCACCATCGCGGCCAGTTGTACACTTACCTGAGAATAGCTGGTTGCGAATGTCCGGCGCTGTTCGGCTAAATCAAGTCCGTACCGCGCACGTAAGCAAGCGGCTATCTCAGCAAGCAACCGCTGGCCCACGCGCGCGGTACCAATTCAATGCGATGAAGTGGGATACAAATCTTTACGATCAGAAACATTCCTTCGTCACCAAATACGGCGAAGACTTGCTCTTGTTGCTCGACGCCAAACCGGGAGAGCGGATTCTTGACGTCGGTTGCGGTTCCGGCCATTTGACCAAACAGATTGCCGACGCTGGCGCTGAAGTTTTTGGACTGGACAGTTCGCCGGAAATGATAGCGACGGCGCAAGCGGCTTATCCAGCAATCAATTTCATCGTCGCCGATGCTTCTGACTTTTCATTCGGCCAGCCATTCGACGCCATCTTTTCAAACGCTGCGCTTCACTGGGTGAAACAAGCCGAAGCGGCAATTGTGTGCATGGCTCGCGCGCTGAAACCCGGAGGCCGCTTCGTGATTGAAATGGGTGGCAAAGGCAATATCGCTGGCATCGCCACGGCTCTGGAACGGGCAATTCGCAAGCTCCACGGGCGCGAAGTCAAAGCAGTGAACTACTTTCCATCCATCGGCGAATACTCGATGCTGCTGGAAAAACATGGCATCGAAGTCACAAGCGCGCTGCTGTTCGACCGGCTGACAAAACTGGAAGGCGGCGAAGATGGAATGGAAAACTGGATCAAAATGTTTCGACGGGAATTGCTGACCGACTTCACCGAAGCCGAACAACGCTCCATCTTTGCCGAAGTCAAAATCGCTCTGCGTAACAAGCTGTTCAACGACGGCAACTGGCATGCCGATTACCGGCGATTGCGAATCACGGCTGTCAAAACGAGTTTGTACCGCGACCGGTAGGAAGCGAAAATTCATAATGGCAGGCAAACAGAACAAACAATTCATCAGCAACGTCGCTCCGAATCGCCCGCGCGACGACGAAAGTTTCCGCAATCGAGCCTACGAACTGGTCATGCGAATTCCGCCCGGTCGCGTCATGAGTTACGGACTGGTTGCCCGCGTACTGGGCACAGGTTACGACGCCAGAGCAATCGGCAATCTGATGTACGCAACGCCCAAAGACGAACGAAACATTCCCTGGCATCGAGTCATCAATTCGCAAGGCGCTTGTTCAACCGCCGGAATGACTACGCCGCCGGATTTGCAGCAACGCTTGCTGGAAGCTGAAGGCATCAGCTTCAACGACAAAGGTCGCTGCAAAATCGAAAATTATTTGTGGACTCCGCCAGAGTACGAGGCCGAAGCAAACCAGCAAGGCAGTTTGTTTTCTTAACCCAAGCAAGGAACCAAAAATGGAAAACACTCCAATCCCGCAACCGCCCTATCAAGTCACCGCGCCGCGTTATTCAGTGTCGCCCCACATGGTCACAACCGCTTTTGAATTGCCGGGCTTTCGTGTCATTCGCAATCTGGGCGTAGTGCGTGGGATCACCGTCCGCTCGCGTTCTATCTTCGGCACGCTGGGCGGCAGCTTGCAGACGCTGGTTGGCGGCAACATTTCGCTGTTCACCCAACTGTGCGAAAAAGCGCGCGCCGAAGCTTTTGAAATTCTGATCCAGCACGCTTCGGAAATCGGAGCCAACGCCATCATCGGCGCCCGGTACGACGCCAACGAAGTCATGGGCGGCGTCACCGAAGTTCTGGCTTACGGTACGGCGGTCATTGTCGAACCGATTGAACCCGCCACTTATCGAAGCTGACAATTTTTAGGAGACAAAAGAATGATCCGCCGCTTCACCCAAACAATTCTGCTGGCTTCGTTGGTAAGTTTGCTCCTAGCGGTTTCACCGGTTTCCGCCCAACGCCAAAAGCAAAAGCCGAAACCTCAATCGGCGCGCGTTTTCACTTTCGACGCCACGGCCAGCGAAATCGCCGTCACGCTGACTCAGGAGGGAATGATTGCCCGCCGTTACCCGACGCATCGCGTGCTGGCCAAAAGCTTCAATGGCAAGGTTGAACTGCCAAAAGACGAAACCAAAATGACCGTCGAACTGGAAGCCGATCCGAAGCAATTGACCAACGTGGACGCCGCGATGGGCGATTTCGAGCGCAAGGAATTCCACAACGTGCTGCGAAACCAGATTCTGGAAGCCGACAAATTTCCTTCGATCAAATTCGGTTCGGTCAGCGTCGGCGACGTACAACGCGACGGCGACAAACGCAGCTTCACGTTGACCGGCGACCTGACCGTTCACGGCACAACCAAGCGCGTCACATTTCCAGTCAACGCAACGCTCAGCGATAAAGAATTGCGAGCCACAGGCGAAGAAAAACTCAAACTAACCGATTTCGGATTGAAGCCGTTCGAGAAAGGCCTGGGATTGATTAAGAT
>JAGNMH010000307.1 GCA_017991275.1 Acidobacteriota bacterium | reverse complement strand
ACCTGCCGATTTCAACAACGTCGTGGTCGCCAATCGCGCCGGATACCCAATCAAGATTTCCGACCTTGGCTATACGGAAGACGGCGAAGAAGTTGAAGAGACGGTTGGGCGTTTGAACGGCCAGCCCACACTGCTGCTGCAAGTTCGCAGGCAATCTGGAACCAACACCGTTGATGTGGTTAACGAGGTCAGAGCGCGGCTGGCGGAATTGAAACCCAACCTGCCAGCCGGTTATTCGGTGGAGGTTGTGCGTGATCAATCCGTCTTCATCCTGGCGGCGTTTCACGCCATTCGTGAGCATCTGTTGGTAGGTTCGCTGCTGGCGGCGCTGGTGGTTTTGCTGTTTATGCAAAACCTGCGCGCAACAATTATTGCCGGTGTGGCAATTCCTTCTTCGATCATCGCCACCTTTGCGCTGATGGATTATTTCGGAATTACGCTAAACGGGCCTTCGATGCTTGGACTGACGCTTTCAGTCGGAATCGTCATTGATGACGCGATCGTGGTGCTGGAAAACATCTTCCGTTACATCGAAGAAAAAGGTTACGAACCCTTTGCCGCCGCAATCGCAGCCACACAGGAAATCGGGCTGGCGGTTATGGCAACAACGCTGTCGCTGATTGTCATCTTCCTGCCGCTTGGATTTATGCAGAGCATTTCAGGGCGTTTTTTCAGAAACCTGGCGCTGCCGATGGCCTTTGCGATTTTCATTTCCTTGATCGTCAGCTTCACCTTGACGCCAACGATGAGCGCCAGGATGTTGAAGAAGGTCAAACGCCCGGAAAACGATGGAAAGGACGGGAGCGCCCACTCCATCGAAAAATCGTCATTCATCATGCGTTGGCTGGACAAAGGCTACACGCGATTGCTGGTGCTTTCGTTGCGGCATCGCATTGTGGTGGTGGTAGTTGCAGTTGCGGTTGTGCTTTCGACCGGCCCGCTTTTTCAGCGCGTAGGCAAAGACTTTTTCCCGCTGGATGATCAGGATGAATACGAAGTGACGGTTCGCGCCGCGGAAGGAACTTCGTTGCAAAGCACTTTGGAAATTGCACTGAAAGTCGCAACAGACATTCGCAAATTACCGAATATCCGTTACACCATCACAACAGTCGGCGACGACCAGCAGAGGACTCAGAATCTGGCTAAAATTTATGTTCGTATGGCTCCGCTGCTTGAACGTTTGAATTACACGCAATTCCAAAGCATGGCAGATGCGCGCGAAAAGGTGACCAAAAAATACGACGAACAATACAAACTTCGTTCGCTGGTCAGCCCTGTCGCTGCCATTGCCGGAGGCGGTCGTCAGAACACTGACATCGCTTACACGCTGAGAGGGCCTGATCTGGACAAGCTTTATGAGTACTCCACGGCATTGCTGGATAAATTGAAGAAGACCCCCGGCGTGGTTGACGCCGACACTTCATTGATAGTCGGCAAACCTGAACTTCGCGCGGTTATTGATCGTCAAAAAGCCTCTGATATGGGAGTCAGCATCGGCGACATCGCTCAATCTTTGCGGCTGCTGGTTGGCGGCGATCAGGTTTCCACTTACAACGAAGGCGGCGAACAGTACGAAGTTCACGTGCGAGCCAATGAAGGATTCCGCACAGACGCCAGCGGCATCAGCAAGCTCAACGTACCGTCATCCCGCCTGGGCAGCGTCGGTTTGGATAACGTCGTCAAGTTTCAAGAAGCCAGCGGCCCGACCAGCATTGACCGCGTCGCCCGTCAGCGTCAGGCGACGCTGACGGCCAATCTCAAGCCCGGCTTTTCTCAAAGCGTCGTTACGGCTCAACTGGAAAAAGACATCAAGGCGTTGAATATGCCGCCTCAGTACATTGCTACGCCGGCAGGCAACGTCAAAGAACTTCGACGCACGATGAACGGTTTCATCACTGCGTTCGCGTTGTCTTTCATCTTTATGTACATCGTGCTGGCGGCGCAGTTTGAATCTTTCCTGCATCCGATTACGGTTCTTTTGGCGCTCCCCTTGAGCATGCCGTTCGCCATTTTCTCGCTGATTGTCATGGGGCAGAACTTCAACATGTTCACGGCGCTTGGGCTGTTGGTTCTGTTTGGAATGGTGAAGAAGAATTCGATTTTGCAGATTGATCACACCAACGGGTTGCGCGCCAAAGGAATGGAGCGTCACGAAGCTTTGATTCAAGCCAGCCGTGACCGATTACGTCCAATCCTGATGACTACGGTTGCATTCGTCGCCGGAATGCTGCCGCTGGCCTGGAGCAGAGGAGCCGGTGCCGGTATCAATCGTTCGACTTCGGTGGTTGTGATCGGAGGTCAAACCTTGTGCTTGCTGCTGACGTTGCTTGCTACGCCAGTGACATACTCGCTGTTTGACGATGCCACAAATTCACCTGTCTGGAAGCGTTTGTCGGAAAGCAAAAACAGGTTGTTTGGGCGACTAAAAGAAAAAGGCGTGGCTGCTGCGTCTTCGATTCTGGGAGGCAATGGCAGGTAATCGCTTTGGTCATCGCGATTAAAAGGCATTCGGCAGAAAAGCCAAACGCCTTTTAATCGCCCAGTACGGGTTCGGTTAAGTATTAATTTTTATAGCCTGAGATGACTGCTGGTTTAGCCTTAACCTGATTCTGTACAAAAATAGCAGCCGAGGTCTGATTACCAACTGACTGGTCGAAGATAGTTAAAAAGACACAGATGACAATAGTAAACAACTGGAATTTTCTCCTTTGAGTATATTTGGGTTATTTCTTCAGATGGCTGACCGAATTGCCGAACCACGACTGAAGTGGGGTTTATAACACTGCCTAAAGCTGAGTTTTATCCGTATCTTTACGGGTTTTGTAGCCCTTTTTGCTTGAAGCTTGGCAAAGTATGGATTTGGATTTTAATCATGGCGCTTTATTTATTGGAAAGTGAAGTTGGCGAATTGTTGACGATGGCCGATGCGTTATCGGCAGTTGAGTCGGTCTTCAAGCTGCAAGCGACTGGCGACGCAACAAATGAGCCGCGCCGCCGAGTTCGCGCGCAAGGTTCAACCTTGATGACGATGAGCGGCGCAGTCTCCGGCTTCAAGACTCCGTCGGGAGTTGAGTTCAAAGGGCTGCTTGGATTGAAGGCTT
Organism: Acidobacteriota bacterium; assembly: GCA_017991275.1. Taxonomy (GTDB): domain Bacteria; phylum Acidobacteriota; class Blastocatellia; order RBC074; family RBC074; genus RBC074. The sequence continues at coordinate 3,673 of JAGNMH010000307.1, read as the reverse complement.
ACACGGTTGCGAGAGGCGGAGCCAGGTTTTACGTCAGCTTGTTCGATGCGTTGACCGGTGAATTACTGGCCTTCATCGAAGCCGACAAGCTCGGACAAATGCGAACCGGAGCGGCCAGCGGAGTGGCGACTAAATATCTGGCTCGCGCGGACGCAAAATCAGTCGGTATTTATGGCACTGGCTGGCAGGCGACCAGTCAACTTGCTGCAGTGTGCGCCGTTCGCCAAATTTCAGAAGTGAAGGTTTATAGCCGCAAGCCTGAAAACCGCGAACGCTTTTGCCAGCAGATGGCGGCTGAGCTTGGCATCGCCAACATCCACCCGGTCGAAAAACCGGAAGCCGCTGCTGATTCCGACATCATCATCACCATCACAAATTCGCGCGAACCGGTTGTGCTTGGCGAATGGCTGAAGCCAGGCGTTCATATCAACGCCGCCGGAGGCAATTCCGTGTTGCGCCGTGAAGTTGACGACGAAGCCGTCAAACGCTCGGCGTTTATTGCGGTTGATTCGCTGGATCAGGCGAAAATCGAATCCGGCGAATTCGTGGCGGCGGTTGAAAAAGGCTTGCTTACCTGGGAGCGGGTCAAAGAGCTTCGTCATGTTGTCGGCGGCGATATGAGTGGGCGAACGAATCAGGAACAGATAACGCTATTCAAATCGCTGGGCATCGCCATCGAAGATGTGGCCGTCGCAGCGGCCGTTTACCAAAAAGCGAAAGAACAGAAAGCAGGGAGGGAGTTATGAAAACCAAATTGAAATTGCGGATTGCGGATTGCGGATTGCGGATTTCAGCCGCGATAACGCTTTCTGTCTTTTTATTAGCCTTGTGTTTAGTGACAAATGTGCTGGCACAAGACAATCCGCAATCCGCAACCCGCAATCCGCAATCAAGCGACAAGCGCGTCGGTGTGGATTCAACCAAACGAGTCACGCTGACTTTGCGCGATGCCATTCTGAGTGCGTTGGAAAACAACCGGGATGTCGAAGTCGAAAGGCTAAACGTTCAACTGACCGAGTTCGACGTTCGTGCGGCTGACGGCATTTACGATCCGACTTTTACAACCAGCTTTTTTTACGACCGAAGAAAAGCGCCTGTGGCTTCGATTTTGGCCGGCGGGCAGGATGGCGGATTGCTCACAGACAATTTGACCGGCAACGCGACCTTGTCCCAGCGTCTGCGTCAGCATGGCGGATTGTTGCAGGGGACTTTTAATAACGATCGGGCGACGACTCAGAATCAGTTCAACTCGCTCAACCCGCAATTCACTTCAACGCTCAATGTCAGCTTCACTCAACCGCTGATGAAAAACCGCGACACCGACCCAGCTCGGCGTCAGATTAAGCTGGCCAAAAAACGGCTGGATATTTCAGACAGTCAGTTTCGGCAGCGAGCGATTGAGATCATCGCTCAGGTGCAGCGGTCTTACTGGGATTTGGTTTTTGCCCGTCGTGACCGCGAAATCAAAAGCGAGTCGGTTGAGCTGGCTCGCACCCAGCTTGAACACAACCAGCGACTGGTCGAAGCCGGAACGCTAGCGCCAGCCGACATCATTTCTGCTCGCGTGGAGCTTGAACGCCGAAACGACGAAGCCGAGGCTGCCATTGATGCAATACAGCGAGCCGAAAACGCCCTGAAAGCATTGATGCTTCAACCTGACAAAGCAGAGATGTGGAATTCTGAATTGGTCCCGGTTGAACAGCCTCAGATTGATTCAAATGTTGGTTTGCCGCTGGAAGATGCCACGCGGTTGGCGCTGCAAAATCGCCCGGAGATGGAGCAGTTTCGTATGCGCGGCGAGTTGAACAAGATTGATTCGGAGTTTTTCCGTGACCAGACTAAACCGCAGGTTGATTTCTTTATCAGCTACGGCGCAATCGGTTTGGCAGGTAAGGAGCGCACCGAGGGGAATTTCTTTACGGCTTCCGGCGCGGCCACAACCGACCGAATCAACCAGTTGATTCGCTTCGCCAACGGGCAAGCCAATCCGCCAAATCCGTTGATTCAGTTGTTGCCTGCATCTACAAATGTCCCAATTCCTGGTTTTTTGATCGGCGGCAATGGTCAGAGTTTAGGAAACCTGTTCAAGAATGAATTTCGCACCTGGCGAGTTGGAGTCAACATCAGCCTGCCGATTGGCAATCGAACGGCTGAAGCCAATCTTGGTCGTTCTTTGGCCGAGGCCCGTCAAATTGATATTCAGCGCCAACGCACCGAGCAGTTGATTCAAGTTGAAGTACGGAATTCGTTGCAGGCTGTCGAAACCGCCAAACGTCGAGTCGAAGCCGCCAAAAATTCTCGCAACAACGCTGAGCTTCAATATCAAAGTGAGCAGCGCAAATTCGACGCCGGTCAATCCACCAGCTTTTTCGTGCTGGATCGTCAGAATGCTCTTTCTGCTGCCCGAGGCCGCGAATTGCGCGCTCTGACCGATTACACAAAAGCCGCGGCTGAACTCCAGAGAGCGCTTTCGACCACTCTTTCCAGCAATAATGTTTCAGTGAAGTAGTCAGCATTTGGTGGTCGGCAGTCAGAGGATTCCAAAATTCCGACTGCCGACTACTGACTACTGTCTACTCCAGATGCTAATATCCCGCCTCACTCACAATCCAATTTTGAATACAGCAGGAGCGAGATCACCATGGCCGATGAGAATCAGTCTGCTTTTAAGGTTACAGACCGTCGTCTTTTTAACTCTGACGGATCGTTGCGCGACGACGCGCAGATTCAGGAACCGACTCCGGTAATCGAGGCAATTCCTCAACCCGTTGCCAGCGAGCCAAACCCATTGCCGCAGGAAGAATTCCAGGCTGACGATCTGGCCGATGACGACGTGATGCCTGAACAAACAATGTTCACGGAATTCGTCATGAACATAGCTTCGTCGGCGTTTATCTATCTTGGGCTGGTTGAGCATCCGGCCACAGGCCAGCGGCAGGTGGACATGATGGCTGCCAAAGAAACCATTGATCTGCTGATTCTGTTAAGGGAAAAGACCAACGGAAATCTGACGCCGGGCGAAGCGCGCTTCTATGACGAGTTGCTGACTGAGTTGAAGACCCAGTTCGTGTCCATGAGGCGTTAGCAACGGCGTTCGGCTGGTATGAAAATCACTCTTCTTGGAACCGGAACTTCCGTCGGCGTGCCAATGATCGGCTGCGAATGCGCGGTCTGTCAGTCGGACGATCCGCGCGACAATCGGACCAGAACCGGTTTGATGATAGAAAACGAAGGCCAGCGGCTGGTTGTGGATATTTCGGCTGACTTTCGGCAACAGGCTTTGCGCGAAAAAATTGACCGGCTGGATGCTTTGCTGATTACGCATTGCCACGCTGACCATGTGCTTGGCCTGGACGACATCCGCCCGATCAATTTTCGCCACGGCCCGGTTCCGGTTTACGCCAGCGACATCACCTGGCAAGGGCTTCGCCGGGTTTTCTATTACATCTTTGAGCCCAAACACATTGGCGGAGGTCTGGCTCAAATCATTCCTCACACCATCGAAGGTGGATTTGAAGTTTGCGGATTAAGAATCACACCGTTTGATGTGATTCACGGCAAATTGCCGGTGACTGGTTTTCGATTCAGCGACGGGAAAAACGATGTTGCCTTTATCACCGATTGCAATTTTATCCCTGAAGAATCGTTGGCCAAACTTCACGGGCTTGATTTG
>JAGNMH010000306.1 GCA_017991275.1 Acidobacteriota bacterium | reverse complement strand
TATTTGGAGCCGCCCTGTTCAGCCAACAGCGAATCGTTTGGGTCGAATACCTGAATCAGAACAGCCCGTATGTGCCGAGTTCGACCAGCAGGGTTTGCGACAGAGTTTGCTGGTCGGTTCTGGCAACCAGTCTGGAAATAGTCAGCGCTGATTGTTCCAAACCGTCCAGTTCACCTTGGACATAAACACGCTGAATTTGTCTGGCATTGACCACCATTTCGCGCGCCGGTTCGCTGAACCATTTATCTACGCTGCGATTTATCAATCCGCTGGTGGCAAAGAACAGAAAGATTACAGGCAGCAAAGACAACGCAATCGAAAATTTAACCAGTCGCGTTTTGAACTTCGCGCCCAGTTTCGACCGCGCCTGTTCCCGGTTTAGTTTGATGATGTTGCGAACCAACACCATCAACAACACGATGAAAGCCAGCAGGTTGAAAGTCGAAAGCGCGTAAAGAATCAAAGTTTCGCTGGCCGAATTCGGGCGCAACCACTTCAGGGTGTCGAAAGCCGATTGCACAAACAGCAATCCGAACATCAGCAAAGTCAGCACGGCCAATACGGCAATGCGTGTGCGGCGGCGTTTTCGCCTGAGGGTGATGTCGTTGGAGCTTTCCTGCGTAGCCATAATTGTTTGCAGGATTCTAAATCACAGCCGCCGGGTTTGCGACGCTTGTTCGGCGGGCCTTATCATCCGCCCACTTTTTATGAGCACCACGAATTTCTTTATCAATCCTGAAACCCGTTTGTTGCGTTCCGGCTGGCGCGCGTTGGCGTTCATGTTTGTTCTGACTTTGCCGCAATGGTTGATGGCGACAATTTTCAGAGCGTCACAGCCAGCCAACCAACCAGAGGGTGGTTCAAATTTTGATGTCAACATCACGATGATTCTGGTTTATGGGGTTTTGGTTGGTTGGGTCGTGCTGGTTTCGTTGGCAAGTTTGAGATTTCTGGATCGTTTGAACTTTCGCGCGCTAGGGTTTTCGCTGCATTCAAATTGGCGGCGCGAAGTTCTGTTCGGCTTTGCAATCAGCGTGGCAATGATTGCAACCATTGTCGGATTGCAAACAATCGGCGGCGGAACTCGCGTTCGGCTGAATCCGTTTTGGTTCAAACCCGAAGGCATTGATTTAGCGGCACTGGGGCTGGTTGGCAAAGATTTGCTTATGTCACTGGCGCTGCTCATTCTGGCCGGAGCTTTTGAAGAATTGGTTTATCGCGGCTATGCGTTTCAAACTCTGCTGCGCGGAACTTCGCCGGTTGTACCGATTCTATTTTTGTCTGCCTTCTTCGCTCTGGGTCACTGGAACAATCCCAGCCGCACCACTTTTTCAACTGTCAACACAGTATTGGCCGGCGTCTGGCTCTCAGTCGCATATCTGAAAACTCGCAGCCTGTGGTTTGCCACTGCATTGCATTTCGGCTGGAACTGGACAATGGGCGCAGTGTTCGGATTGCCGGTCAGTGGGTTGTTCATACCTCAGCACCCGATTTTGAATTCAACCGGTGAAGCTCCATTGTGGCTGACTGGAGGCAGTTACGGCCCAGAAGGCGGCGCGGCGGTAACCGTTGTTGTTATTGTTTCGATCATAATCATTTGGAAAACTCGCCGGCTGACCACATCACCGGAAATGCAATTGGCTTGGCAGGAACCTCTCTCCGCTGACAATTCAACAACGACTCTCAATCTGCAAAACAACTCAGGCTAATGCCACACTGTCTCGACAAGCATTGGCTTTTTGGCTATGTTTATCGCGCTATAAAATATTGAAATAAGTAATGAAGAGCGCGGCAACGACCGCGCTTTCGTCCATCATGGGTCAAGCATTTTCAGTTTGTTTGACCAAGCACCATTAAGGAGTTTCATGAGCACAAATACTGGTTGGAATCCGAGTTCTTTCGGGCTGGGCAATCACGGGCTGAAGAACTTCAACAACGCTTTTTGGAATTTGACGACGGCGGAGTTATACGAACACTCTATCAGACGTAACGAAGCCACAGTCGCGCATCTTGGTCCGCTGGTCGTCAATACAGGTCAACACACCGGGCGTTCGCCAAATGACAAATTCGTTGTCCGCGAAGCTTCCTCGGAAAAACATGTCTGGTGGGGCAAGGTCAATCGTCCTTTTGACCAAGCTAACTTCGACCGGCTGCGCGAAAAGGCTTTGAAGCATTTGGAAGGCAAAGACGTTTACGTTCAGGATTGTTTTGCCGGAGCCGACCCAGAATATCGAATTCCGATTCGCGTTGTCACTGAATACGCCTGGCACAGTTTGTTCGCAAGAAACATGTTTGTCCGGCCTGACTGGGACAATCAATCGGCCAACCACGTCCCGGAATTTACTGTCATAAACGTTCCCACCTGTCAGGCCAATCCCGAAACCGACGGAACAACTTCAGGCACATTCATCTTGATGGATTTTGGCAAGCGGCTGATTTTGATCGGCGGAACCAGTTACGCAGGTGAGACGAAAAAATCCATCTTCACGTTGTTGAATTATCTGCTGCCGTTGCGCGGAGTCCTTTCAATGCATTGTTCCGCCAACATCGGAGCCAATGGCGATGCGGCTATCTTTTTCGGACTGTCAGGAACGGGTAAAACTACGCTATCGGCTGATCCTGAAAGACGCTTGATTGGAGATGACGAACACGGCTGGTCTGATCGTGGAATTTTCAACTTTGAAGGCGGCTGTTATGCCAAAGTCATCAACCTGTCACCCGAAGCCGAGCCGGATATTTACGCCTGTACTCGGCGATTCGGAACCGTGCTGGAAAACGTGGTGATGAATCCGACAACTCGGCGATTGGATTTGAGCGACGGCAGTTTGACCGAAAACACTCGCGCGGCTTATCCCCTGTCGCACATTTCAAACTTTGAGCCGTCAGGGACCGGTGGCCATCCCAAAAACATCATTATGCTTACCGCCGACGCTTTTGGAGTCCTGCCTCCGATTTCAAAGCTGACGCCGGAACAGGCGATGTATCACTTCATTTCAGGTTACACGGCAAAAGTCGCGGGCACTGAAAAAGGTTTGGGCAAAGAACCTCAAGCCACTTTTTCGGCCTGCTTCGGAGCGCCGTTTATGGTTCACCATCCTGGCGTTTACGCCGAACTGTTGCGCGAACGTATCGCCAAACACAATGCCACTTGCTGGCTGGTCAACACTGGCTGGAGCGGCGGCCCTTACGGCGAAGGCCAGCGAATGAAAATTGCTCACACACGGGCAATGGTTCGGGCGGCGCTGTCAGGTCATCTGGTAAACGTGGCAACCGAACCTGACCCCATTTTTGGCGTTCACGTACCGATTGCCTGTCCTGACGTTCCGGTCGAAGTCCTGAAGCCGCGCAACACCTGGAAAAATCCGGCCGCTTATGATGAAAAAGCTCAACATTTGGCCAAATTGTTCAACGATAATTTCCAACAGTTCGCTGCTGGGGTTTCAGACGAAGTGAAAATCGCTGGGCCAAAAGCCGATTGATCGTTGCGACGCAAAACTGAAAATTGATAGCAATCACAAAAAGCACAGAAGGCGCAAAATAGGATTTCTCCATTTTGTGTCTTCTGTGCTTTTTGTGATTAAGTGTCATCAAGGAACGAAACTATGTTGCAACCTGCACCTGATTTCATTGTGATTGGCAGCGGAGTCGCCGGATTGCGCGCCGCACTGGAACTGGCCAAAGCTGGCCGAGTTGTCGTGCTGACCAAAGACAGGCTGGACGAATCGAACACCGAATACGCTCAAGGCGGGGTGGCTGTCGCGCTTTCGTATGATGACGAAATCGAATTGCACGTTGAAGACACGCTGATTGCCGGTGCGGGGCTGTGCGACGAAAAAGCCGTCCGGGTTTTGATTGAAGAAGGGCCGCGTTACATCACAGAATTAATCGAACTTGGAGCGCAATTCGACCGCGAAGGCGGCGAGCTGGCTTTCACGCGCGAAGCAGCCCATTCGCGGCGGCGAATCCTGCATGCTAATGGAGATTCAACCGGGCGCGAGATTGTTCGCGCTCTGATTGCCGCAGCCAAAAAACATCCGAACATCCAGTTGACCGCTCACGCGGCGACGATTGGATTGACGGTTGAAGACGGTCGCTGTCGCGGAGTTCAATTCATTGATCCGAACGAAAGTTTACGCCGCGAGATATTTGCTGGCGCAGTGGTATTGGCCACGGGGGGAGCCGGGCAGTTGTTCGCCCAAACGACAAATCCCAGCGTTGCCACCGGCGATGGAATGGCGATGGCCTATGCCGCCGGAGCGATGATGTGCGATTTAGAGTTCGTGCAATTTCATCCGACTGCGCTGGCTTTGCCTGAAGCCCCGCATTTTCTGCTTAGCGAAGCTCTGCGCGGCGAAGGCGCGATCCTGCGAAATCACAACGGCGAAGCTTTTGCCAACCGTTATGACGAACGCGGCGAATTGGCTCCGCGCGACATTGTTGCTCGCGCAATTGTTGCCGAAGCCAGACGAACAAATCAGTCCTGGATGTTTCTTGACCTGACTCACCTCAACGCCGGTTTTGTGCGCGAACGTTTTCCAAAAATCTTTGAAACCTGCCTGCGTTATGGCCTGGATTTAACCAAAGACCTGCTGCCGGTCAGTCCCGCCGTGCATTACGTCATGGGAGGTGTTCGCACAGACACCGACGGGCGAACGACCTTGCCGGGTTTGTACGCCGCCGGAGAAGTCGCCTGCACTGGCGTTCATGGAGCCAATCGGCTGGCCAGCAATTCCTTGCTGGAAGGGTTGGTTTTCGGCGCGCGAGCCGGAGCAGCGGCGCTGTCAGATTCATTGCCCGCGCCAGGCAAAGCCGAATCCGAACCCATTGAATTCGATCTGGCGAATTGGCGACTGGATCAGCGCGCAAAATCTCGCGTCCAGGAATTGATGTGGTGGAGAGTCGGTTTGATCCGCCGAGCTGAGGATCTGAAAGCGGCAGTGTATGAACTGACTCAAATGGCGGAAGAAAAGATCAATCAGAGAACTCGTAACTTCGTCACGCTCGCCCGTTTGATGGCCGAAGCCGCGCTCTGGCGCGAAGAAAGCCGCGGCGGCCATTTTCGCGAAGATTTTCCCGACCGCGACGATCAACTCTGGCAGGTGCATTCGGCGCAGCAGCTTGATCAACCTGTTTCCTCACGGCGACTAATTGGCAAAGGCTGAATAAGGAGATGGTTTGTGACCTCAGAAGAAATCGTTTCCTCGAATAATTACCGCGCTCCGTGGCCTGTGAAGCTGGGGTTAATGCTGACAGCCTTGGTCATTTTGGTCTCTCAAATTGCGTTGACTCGTGTGATGTCTGTGATCGCCAACTACCACTCAGCCTTTATGATTCTGTCGGTGGTTATGCTCGGCATGGCTTCTTCTGCAATTGCGGTTTTTCTGGGAACGAAGCGCAAGGAGCGTCAGGTCACCATAGCTGACAGCGTCAACGCAGCTTACAAATCCGCCGTGGCGACATTGCTTACCTTGGCATGTTTCATCCTGATTGTTGCGCGAGATTGGGGAGCGGGCGCTCAACCATTTCAACTTCTATTCGCGGCTGTGCTTTTTTTCAGTTGGTTTTTCTACAGCGGATATGTAGTGGTTCTTGTGCTCAGTCATTACGCGGCAGATGTGGCCAGATTGTATTGGTTTGATCTGATGGGTGCTGCTGCCGGTTGTTTGGTTGTGACTCTGCTGCTCAACCACTTCAATGCTTTGAGTGTGCTGTTGCTTGGCGCGGTTGGCATGGCCTTTTCCGGCTTGCTCTTGTCACTGTCTCACGGCAATCAAAAGTCGCGTCGAATAGGCGGGCTGTTATGTCTGTTTCTGCTTTTAATCTGGTGTGTCAGCGCCATGCGACCCGAACTCTTACGTTTGCAGTTTGCCAAGGGACAAGATCAAAGCCGGGTGTTATGGGAAAAATGGAACACCCTGGCTCGCGTTTCGGTGACTAAAGAAATTCCGGGAACCAGTGAGGCTGTTCGGATGTATCAGTCGAAAAAGGGCAACAACATTTCGATGGAAGAAGCCGAAAAGCTAAGCCGGCTGTGGCAAGCCGGATGGGGCATCAGCCGAAAATTCGACGGTTCTGTATTGCCTGCTTTGTGGCTGCAACTTGATTCGGATGCAGGCACTCCTGTTTTGCAGAACGGAGTTGCAGCCCTGCAGGACAGAAGCAAGCTTGATTTTCTTTCCTGGGACGTGACGGCGGCGGCTTATGTCTGGCGCACGGCTTTGGGAGCGCAACTTGAACGGGCATTCATTATTGGAGGCGGAGGTGGGCGAGATGTGTTGACCGCCCTTGCCTTCAATGTTGGCAAGGTAGATGTCGTTGAACTGAATCCTGCAGTGGTCGAAACCGTACAGGATAAATTTAGCGATTACAGCGGTCGCGTTTATTCCCATCCGCGAGTTCAACTGACAATTGGCGAGGCTCGCAATGAATTAAGCCGCCGCCAGGCCAGTTACGACCTGATACAGATGTCCATGATTGATACCTGGGCTTCGTCAATGGCCGGTTCGATGGTCATGACCGAAAACAGTCTGTACACGCAGGAAGCGTTTGATCTGTATCTGGCCCGGCTGAAACCCGATGGCGTATTGAGCGTCTCGCGTTGGTATGACCCTGACAAACACGGTGAAGTCGCTCGTGTGGCAGTGTTGATGGCCAGTGCATTGCGTCGAGCAGGAATTGAAAAACCGGAAGAGCATGTTGGCATTCTGACAAGCCCTGGTTTTCTCAGCACTGCGGTCGCAACGCTTTTGCTTAAACGATCGGCACTCACTGATTCTGACCATGC
>JAGNMH010000305.1 GCA_017991275.1 Acidobacteriota bacterium | reverse complement strand
ACATCAAAGCCACCCGCAAAGCCTTTGCACTGGACAACATCGAAGAGCGCGAATTGGCAGGCGACAGCACGCTTACTCTTCAGGATATTCAGGAAAATAAGGCCACCATCAACAACGTCAGACTGTGGGATCGTTTGCCGTTGCTGGAAACATTCGGCCAGATTCAGGAAATTCGCACCTATTACCAGTTTGAATCGGTGGACAACGACCGTTACAGAATCGGCGGCGAATTGCGGCAAACAATGATTTCTCCGCGCGAACTGGCTGCCGATACATTGCCGAATCGTAACTGGATCAACGAACGACTGACATTCACTCATGGATTTGGCCTGACGCTCGGCCCGGTAAACCAGATCACGCCAGAAGGTTTGCCTGTTCTATTTATTAAGGATTTGCCGCCCGTTTCAACCGCTCCCGAACTCAAGGTGACAAGGCCGGAAATCTATTACGGCGAACTGTCGCACGATCCCGTTTATGTCAAAACAGCCGCCAAGGAATTCAACTACCCATCGGGCGAAAAGGACGTTTACTCCAGCTACGAAGGATCGGGCGGCGTTTCACTTGGTTCTTACTGGCGCAAACTATTGTTCGCCACACGGTTTGGCGACATGAAGTTGCTGCTTGCAAACGACATTACTGCCGAAAGCCGTGTGCTTTATTACCGCAGCATCAAGGATCGTTTGAGCCGCATCGCGCCTTTTTTGCAACTGGATCAGGACCCTTACATGGTCATTTCCGAAGGAAGGCTTTTTTGGATTGCCGACGCTTACACCATCAGCAATCGTTACCCTTACTCGCAAAATTTCGACGGGATCAATTACATACGCAATTCGGTAAAGGCCGTAGTTGACGCCTACAACGGCGACGTAATTCTTTATTTGGCTGATGATAAAGACCCATTGATTCAAACCTGGGCCAGGATATTTCCAGGCATGTTCAAACCGCTTTCTGAAATGTCAGCCGACCTGCGAGCGCATCTGGCTTATCCGAAAGACATTTTCACCATTCAGACTTCGGTTTATACGACCTATCACATGAACCAGCCGCAGGTCTTTTATAACAAGGAAGATCAGTGGGAAGGAGCAGCGGTTTCCATAGACCAGAAAGATGCGCATCCAATGGAGCCTTACCACAACATCATGAAACTGCCAGGCGAAGAAAAGGAAGAGTACATATTGATGCTCCCGTTCACGCCGCGCAGCAAAGACAATCTGGCCTCATGGATGGTGGCGCGTTCCGACGGAGACCATTACGGAAAATTGCGCGTCTACCGTTTTCCCAAACAAAAACTGATTTACGGCCCCAAACAGGTTCTGGCGCGCATCAATCAGGATGCTGAGATTTCGCGGCAGTTGTCGTTGTGGGATCAGCGCGGTTCGCGAGTGGATCACGGAACCTTGCTGGTGATTCCGATCAAAGAGTCATTGCTTTATGTTCAACCGCTTTACCTGCGCGCAGAGTCCGGAAATATCCCTGAACTGAAGCGCGTGATCGTCGTTGCCGAAAACAAAATCGCGATGGAAGAAACTCTGGAAGCGAGCCTGGCCAGAATCTTCGGCGGCAACTCAACTCAACCTACCGGCGGCCAAACTCAGGCTGCGGCTCAAACTGCGCCGGGCGAAACCGCACCTGCATCTGTTTCGGCTCAAAGTCTGGGCGTTCAAGCCAAACAGATTTACGACCGTGCAATTCAGGCTCAGCGCGAAGGCGATTGGGCGCGTTACGGTGAAGAGATCAAACGATTGGGCGCTGTAATCGAACAAATGTCGAAGCAAAAATAAGCCTCGCTTTAATTGTGAGGCTTGGTCACTTGCACGCGCATGCTTTCGTGCAGGGCGTCGGACGGCGTGGTGATGATCTTTTCGTTATCTCCCAATCCTGCGACGATTTCGACTTCTTTGCCAAAATCTCGCCCGATTTCGACCAGTTGATAATGAATGGTTTGATCTGCACGAACGACGATGACCTGGGTTCCTGCGGCATTGACAACCAATGCTCCAGCAGGAATCAGCACGGAATGGCGGGTCGTAGGCAAGGTGAATTTGACCTGAGCGTACATCCCCGGCAGAAATTTGTGGTCTTCGTTGGGGACGCGGATTTCGGCCAGCATCGTCCGTGAAGTCGTATCAATCGAATTGGTTGTACCCAGAACCTTGCCAATGTACTTTCGCGGAGCCAGTTCCTTGACGATGATTTCAGTTTCCAGCCCGGCGTTTACCGACGGAGCGAAAGCCTGCGGCACGTTGACGAATACGCGGATCGTGTCCAGTCGCGAAACCCTGTAAAGCCCAGGCGCTGCGGCAGTTCCGCCGCTGGGCGTAATCAGGGTTCCGACTTCGATGTAACGCGCGGTGACTATGCCGTCGAACGGAGCCACAACTTTTTGAAAAGATTGCAGATCGGCAAATCGCTGGGCCTGAGCCTGCCGGGCGCTGGTGGTTGAAATTCGCGCTTCGATGGTTGATTGCTGAGCTTTGACCGCCGCCTGATGCGATCGAATGGCGGCTTGGGCGGCTTCGACATCTGCCTGCCGAGCGTCAAAGATCGCCTGCTTATCGTCTGTATCCTGTCTGGAAACCACGCCTTGCGCGGCCAGCGTCTTCGACCGTTCCAGGTTGACACGAGCAAGTTCCAGATTGGTTCGCGCCTGTTTCAGCGAAGCTTCTGACTGTTCCAGAACTGCCTGCGCCTGCGCCAATTCGGCTTTTCCCTGCGCCACATTCTGATTCGCCTCGGCGGTTTCCTGCTGAGCTTCGCGCAACAATTGGTTGGTTTCAGGAACATCAATTTCTGCCATCAACTGACCTGCTTTGACGGGCTGGCCGATTCCAATCAACCAACGGCGCACGTAACCGCTGGTGCGAGCAGAAACGATGATTTCCTGAATCGCCTGAGTCGTGGCGGGCAAAACCAGTTCGTTGGAAGCTTCAGCCGGACGCGGCACGACAGTTTCAACCATTGGCACGGCATGCTCCTGTTTTTGCGCCAACGCCGTCAACTCCGAATGACGTTTGAGCCGAGGCAAAATGCCAACGACCAGCAAAATTGCCAGCAGTAATCCGCCAGCGATGAAAGGGGTCTTTGATACGCGCGATACTGGCTTCACGCTTTCCTGATTTGACGAGCCGAGGCTCATGAACTCCCTCCTTCTCTGAGTTGGTGCGCCAGCCCTAAACCGGCAGACGCATCGGCAAAATCTTCTTCCATTTTGGCTACAGGTTTGCGGCGCAAGACGCTGTAAACCACAGGCACAAAAAACAATGTGGCAAATGTGGCGACGATCAATCCTCCGATCACCGCCCGGCCAAGCGGAGCATTTTGTTCGCCGCCTTCGCCAAATCCCAAAGCCATCGGCATCATCCCGATGACCATTGCCAGAGCCGTCATCAGCACCGGGCGCAATCGAGTAAACCCCGCCGACAAAGCCGCACTGACGGCATCCTGTCCCAATTGTCTTTGTTCGTTGGCGAAGGTAACCAGCAAAATGCTGTTCGCGGTGGCTACGCCGACGCACATGATCGCACCCATCAAACTCGGCACGCTGATCGTTGTTTGAGTCACAAACAGCATCCACAGAATCCCGGCCAGCGCCCCCGGCAAAGCCATCAGAATGATGAACGGGTCAAGCCACGATTGAAAATTGACGACCATCAAAAAGTAAACCAGCAAGATCGCAAACAGCAATCCGAAGCCCAGCCCGAAAAATGACGACCGCATGTTTTCAACCTGACCGCGCATGGCCAGCGAGCTGCCGCGCGGCAACTTCGGCTGAAATTCGTTAATTACCCTGTCAATGTCGCGCGCCACGCCTCCCAGGTCGCGCCCCTGCACGTTGGCGTAAACATCAAACAGCGGTTGCACGTTGTAATGATTGATCACCGCCGTCGTCGTGCGCCGTTCAACCGAAGCCAGATTGCTAAGCAATTGAGGCGCGGGCGCGGCGCTTCCTGTTACCGGAGTACTCTGAATCGCATCCAGCGAATCAATCTTGTACTGCGGCGTTTGCACAGTGACAAAATAATTGACGCCATTTTCAGGATTCAGCCAGAAATTTGGCGCAGTCTGGCCGCTGGAACTGAGGCTGGTCAGCAAGGTTCCCGCCACGTCACGTTGAGTCAGTCCGGCTTGTTCGGCTTTGGTTCGGTCAACATTGATGCGTAATTCCGGCGCATCCATCACTTGATGCAGGTGAACATCCGCCGCGCCCGGAATTTTGGCCATGCGTTCAACCATCTGTTTTGCGATTTCGTAATTCGCTTTCTGGTCTCGGCCAACCAGTTGCACGTCAATCGGCGCAGGCAAACCGAAGTTCAGAATCTGGCTGACAATATCCGCCGGTTGAAAGAAAAAAGTCAGTTGCGGGAACTGTTGTTTCAGTTCAACACGCAATTGTTTGACGTATTCCGGCGTCGAGCGATGGTTTTCTTTCAGTGAAACCAGAATTTCTCCATCGGCTGAACCGACCGTCGCGCTGTCGGAATAAGCCAGGTTGATCCCAATCGAAGGCAGCCCGATGTTGTCCAAAATTAAACCAAGCTCTTCGCGTGGAACGATTTTCCGAATCGCATCTTCGACTTCGCCGAAGATGCGCTCGGTTTCTTCCAGTCGAGTCCCAGCCGGAGCGCGCACGTGCAAACGAAACTGACCGGCATCCACCGCAGGGAAAAAGTTTTCGCCGATGAAAGGCAGGAACAAAAACGATCCGACGCAGAACAACAAAAAAGTGACGACCACCAATCGGCGATGTTTCAACGCCAGACTCAGCCAGTTGCAATAACGATCTCTCCAGCGTTCAAACACGTTTTCAAATGCGTCGTGAATTCGCCAAACCCATCCTTTGCCAGAGGCATGCTCGCCTTCGGCCTGGTAAAGTTTCGCCTCGTCGCGCAGCAGGTAAAGCACCATCGTAGGTATCAGTGTTCGTGACAGCAGATAAGAAGCCATCATCGCAAACACCACAGCCATCGCCAGCGGAGTAAACAGTGACTTTGCCGCGCCGCTCAGAAACACCACAGGCACGAACACGATGCAAATCGCCAAAGTCGAAACAAAGGCGGGAGTGGCGATCTGCTGAGCGCCGTCCAGAATCGCCTGGCGCAGCGGTTTTCCCTGAGCCAGATTGCGATGGATGTTTTCGATTTCAACTGTCGCGTCGTCAACCAAAATACCAACCGCCAACGCCAATCCGCCCAACGTCATGACGTTCAGCGTCCTGCCCAACAGACCAAGCAAAATCAGCGAGCACAGAATCGAAAGCGGTATGGAAATGGTCACGATCAGCGTTGAGCGCCAGCTTCCCAAAAACAGCAGAATCATCGCCGCTGTCAGACACGCGGCAATGATTGCTTCAAACAGCACGCCGTTGATCGCCGCGCGCACAAACAGCGATTGGTCAAACAGGAAATTGACGTTCAACTCTTTGGGCAACGTAGAAAGAACGCTTGGCAAACGCTCTTTGACCCGGCTGACAATATCCAGCGTCGAAGCTCCGCCGCTTTTTAAGATCGTCAACAACGCCGAGCGCCGTCCATCCTGCCGAACGATGTTCGTCTGCACCTGAGAACCGTCGCGCACCTGAGCCACATCGCGGATGTAAATCGTCGCTCCGCCGACTTGTTTGATCGGCAAATCGTTGAGCGCCGCGACGGAATCGGGGCTGCTGTTCAACCGCACGTTGTATTCGCGTTCGCCCAGCTTGGCAAAACCGGCAGGCAAAATCAGATTTTGAGCGTTAATCGCCGCGGCAATGTCCGTGGCCGAAAGGTTGTTGGCATAAAGCGCCTGCGGATCAATATCCACCATGATCTGGCGCGGTTTGCCGCCATAAGGAATTGGAACCGAGGCTCCCTGCACAGTCGCCAACTGTGTGCGGATGAAATTCTGGCTGTAATCGTAAAGCTGCTGCTCGTTCATCGTTTCGCTGGTAATGCTGGCTTGCAGGATAGGAACATTGGAAACGTTGTAACGGATAATGAACGGAGCCGTCATGCCCGGCGGCATAATGCGCAAAATTGACTGCGACATTGCGCTGATCTGAGCCACCGCCGCTTCGATTTTTGCGCCGGGATGAAAGAAAACCTTGATGACGCTGACGCCGTTCAACGATTGAGATTCAATATGTTCAATGTCGTTGACCGTCGTCGTCAGCCCGCGCTCGCTGGGGGTGACGATGCGCTTTTCCATCTCATCCGCCGAAACCCCGTTGTAAGTCCAGATTACTGAAACAACCGGAATATCAATTTCAGGGAAAATATCGGTGGACATAAGGCGAATCGTTACCATGCCCAAAATGGCGATCAGCAGTGCCGCCACGACAAAGGTGTACGGACGGCGTAAGGCAAGTTTGACTATCCACATATAAAGTTAAGTTTAGGAGAAAACGATCTTGGAAACACTTTGACAGACGACTCCCTGACCTGTGTGGTTACAGAGCAGGTAATGATTGTTTTTGTGTGCCTGGTTTTGGTTGATGAGTCGCGGTTCGCTTGATCGAACTCTATTCGTTCTCGCGTTGCTGGCGGAAGTGTTCAATGATTCTCTCAGCCTGTTTTTCGCCGACGAAGGGTTTTAATTCTTCATAACTGGCATCGCCGACACGCTTTAGGCTGCCAAAGTTCCGCAGCAATCTTTCTTTTAGCTTTTCGCCGACGCCGGGTATTGATGTCAACTCAGACTTGAAATCCCGCATCGCCCGGCGCTGGCGATGGTAACTGACGGCAAAGCGGTGGGTTTCGTCGCGTATGATTCTGACCAGCCGCATGACCGGCGAAGTCTTTTCCAGCAAC
>JAGNMH010000005.1 GCA_017991275.1 Acidobacteriota bacterium | reverse complement strand
GGTCACAACAGAACATCTCAGTTGCCGGACAGCGCAGCTACTTCAACCGATTCACGATTGACGGCGTGGAAAACACAGATGTGAATTTCAACTCGCCGATCATCCTGCCTTCGATTGACGCTTTGCAGGAATTCAAAGTTCAAACCGGCATTTTCCCGGCTGAGTTTGGACGCGCTTCGACGCAGATCAACGTTTCCACGAAATCGGGGTCGAAGGAATATCACGGCGCGGCGTTTGAGTTTTTGCGTAACGACGTGTTCGACGCCCGGCAGTACGATTTCACTGGCAAGCGCGCACCTGATGCAGCGAAAGAACCGTTCAAGTGGAATCAGTACGGCTTCGTGTTGGGCGGGCCGGTGTGGATTCCGAAGGTCTATAAGAACAAAGAGCGCATCTTTTTCATGACCAACTTTGAAGGTTACCGCGACCGCAAAGTGACGCGCGGACGTTATTCATTGCCGGCGGCGGCGTGGTACACGGGCGATTTTTCGGCTTTGTCCAATCCGATTTATGACCCGGTCACGCGCACTCAATTCGCAGGCAACAAGATTCCGACAAATCGTATTTCGCCGACTTCGGCCAAGCTGTTGGAGTTTTATCCTGTTCCTACCCTGGCTCCTAACGCGTTAGGCGTCAATCACGAACAAACCAACAAGCGTTTCATAGACAAAGATCAGTTCATTGGACGCGGTGATTTTATCGAGAGCACCAGTTCAAGCTGGTCGGGGCGTTATAGCTGGGGCGACGAAGTGCAGCTTGATCCAGGTTTGAAATTGAATGGAACCAAACTGCTGACACAGGTCAAACAGGTCATGGTTTCAAACACGCGCACCATTGGCGGCAATAAGGTCAACGAAGCGCGATTTGGCTATAACCGGTTTTTCAACAGCCTGGGACGCGAACTGGCGGGTTCGCGCGATGTTGTCAAAGAACTGGCGATTCCAGGAGTTGCTTCCGGGCCTCCGGTTTCGTGGGGAATTCCCAGCATCAGCATCTCCGGTTTCAGCGGATTCGGCGACGATTCCGAGGGGCCTTACGTCAACACCAATCAAACCTGGCAGTTTGTTGATAACTTCAGTTTGACCAAAGGCAGCCACAGTTTCCGTTTTGGCGGTGAAATCCGTTGGGATAATTACAACCAGATTGGCAACCAGTTTGCGCGCGGAGCTTTCCTGTTTGAACCGAACGCGACCGGTCTGCCGACCGCAGCAGGCACTTTGACTGCAAACACAGGAAATGCTTTTGCTGATTTTCTGCTGGGTTATTGCAAACGCTGTGAAGTCGCCGTCACACTTGCGTCGGCTGATTTCCATTCCCGCAGCCAGTATTACTACATTGACGATAGCTGGAAAGTGACGCCGAAGCTGACCGTCAACATCGGCTTGCGTTATGAGTACACGCCACCCTGGTTAGATGAATCCGGCAAGCTGGTGAACATTCATGTGCCTTACCTGGACAATACGCCGAATGTTGCGGACCTCAGTCGTCACCCGACTTTTGTTCGCATCGGCAGCGGCGATTTTTATGAAGGCACGTCGTTGCGTTTCAATCCGGCGATCAAAGTCGCTCGCGACGGGCGTTTGGGCGAACGGCTGGTAAGAGATGATCGCAATGATTGGGCACCTCGTCTGGGCTTTGCTTATTCGCCTTCCAGCAAATGGACGGTTCGCGGCGGCGCGGGCGTTTTCTATTCGCAGGACACCGGCAACCCGCGTTTCGACATGGCTCGCAATTTGTCTGGTCGTCGCCGCGAAGAGTCTACCCCGACCAAAATTGACCTGACCTGGGCTACCCCGTTTGGCGCAAACGCGGGCAGCAATGTGCAGATCAACAACCCTTATGTGTTGGGCAACATCAACGGTCGCCGGACGCCTTATGTGATTCAAGGAATGCTCAACATTCAGCGCGATTTAGGCCGCAACCTGTTGCTTGAATTTGGCTATCTGGGTTCGGTTGGTCGCAAGCTGGAATCGTTGCGCGCTTTCAACGAAAGCATTCCGGGTACGACGGGCACAGTGCTTTCACGCGCGCCTTACCCTGAATTCGGACGCATTCAGGAAGTGGATGGCAGCGGTAAATCGCATTACAACGGTTTCAGCGTCAAGCTGGAAAAACGCCTGTCCGGCGGCGTGAGCTTTGTGTCGGGTTACACCTGGTCGAAATCCATTGATAACGCCAGCGCAATTCGCAATCACAACGGCGACACGCTGTTTCCGCAAAACAGCTACAACCTGGCGGCGGAAAAAGCCTTGTCCGGCTTCCACACCAGTCATCGCGCGGTCAATTCAGTGCTTTATCAACTGCCATTCGGCAGGGGCAAGCGCTGGATGGATCGAGGCGGCATTTCCAATGTCGTATTGGGCGGCTGGGAATTCGGTTCGCTGTTCAACATTCAAACCGGGTTCCCGTTGACGATTGTCAGCGGTATTGACCGTTCAAACATCGGTGCGGGCTTTGACCGTCCCGACACTGTCGCCGGCCAGGTCGCAAACCTGGATCGCGGAGCGCGCAATGCGGATCGCTGGTTTAACACCAGCGCATTTGTGTTGAATCAGCCGGGCGCGTTTGGTTCCACCGGACGCAACACCGTCATCAGTCCGGGCATCGTTCAATGGGATGCGTCATTGCTGAAGATGATTCACTTCACCGAAGGCAAGGCGTTGCAATTCCGTTTCGAAGCCTTCAACGCAGCGAACCACGATAATCTGGGCAACCCCGACACGTCGCGTAACAGCGCTAATTTCGGGCGCATCACCGGTACGCGAGGAAACATGCGTGAGCTTCAGTTTGGATTAAAGCTGATATTCTAAGCAGCTTATTGGTTTGATTGTCAGGAGGCGGCAGGCAGCAAGTTAAATTGCTGCTTGCTGTCTCCTGTTTTTGCTTGAGGCTGAATTTTGGGAGCAACATTATGATTCGTTTTCAGAAATCATTGACGGCTGGCTTACTGGTCGCCATATCAATCATCGCTATTTCGATGCTTTCTTTTCATGCCAGGTCGCAAGTTCAAATCCCGCCGGAATTGCGAAAGCAGCATGACACCTGGAATCCATTGGTGGATGTGATGAAAGAAAAACGTCCTCGCGTCACCGATGAACAGCTTGAACGGCTGAAAAGTTTATCTATCGAAAATGTCTGGGGAGCGATTCAGGGCAAAGGTTACAAGGCCTGCTTCGTCACCCATCTGAAACAAACTCTACCGGGCGTGAAGCTGGCTGGCCGAGCCTTGACGATGCGCTATTTGCCCCAACGCCCTGACCTGGACGAAGGCGTTCGTCAGTTGGCCAAAGAAGGGAACTGGGATCCATCCTTCAACGTTCGCGCCGGCGAAGACGCCAACGCGGGCGACGTTGTCGTTGTTGAACTTGGCGGAATGATTGACCGGGCGACTTTTATGGGGACGATGACCGGCCTGGGCATGAAGGTAAAAGGCGTCAAAGGCGTCATCGTTGATGGCGGCATACGCGATTTGAACGAGTTTTTGGGCTGGAAAGATTTTCCGATTTATTACGCTGGCGCTCATGCTTCGGCAATGGCGGATCAAATCGGAGTCGAATGGAACATCCCCATTCGCATCGGCCAGGTCACGGTCATGCCAGGTGATGTGGTCATCGGCGACGAAGAGGGCTTGCTGTTCTTTCCGCCTCAACTGGCCGACGAAGCGATCAAGGCGGCGGAAAATCAAACCTACAACGAAACTTTTAAGGAAGAGATGCTCAAGAGCCGTAAGTATCGAACCCGCGACATCTATCCGCGCTTGAGTCCTGAGATGGAAAAAGTGTTTGAGGAATGGAAGAAGACTCATCCGCGCAAACCTTAGACACACAAAACCAAAAAACAAAAGTGGCGTTCGGTGACAGGCTTAAAGAAGCACTGTTGCCGAACGCCACTTTTGTTAGCGGCAATGCCTGCCGTCAATTCTCAGGCCAAGCCTTAGAAATTGACGCCAAGGATGAAGTGAATGATGCGCGGTGAACCTCTTTGGCCGGTGATTCGACCAAAGCTGGCACTGTCAAAAGTCGGGCTGCCAAACGAGAAGTTGGCGTGGTTAAAGGCGTTGTAGAAAGTCGCCTTGAATTCCACGTCGGCTTTCTCAAGCACCTTCGTGCGTTTGCTGACGCTGAAATCGGCCTGCCAGAATGACGGCCCATTAATTGAGTTGATGGGGAAATTGCCGAACTGCCCCGGAGCGGGAGTATCCAGCAGTCCAGATTTCAACGTGGAGCCGGTAAACTGCCCATTCGCGTTGGTGGTGATGTCCAGCATGTTGGGGTTGAAAAAATAAACCCCAGAAGAAGTCTTGAAGACGCCGGCGCCATTGAGGAACTGATCCAGGTTGCTTCCCACGAACTGGGCCGGGTTGTTACCGGCGTTAAAGCTGTTGTAAGTCGAGCGACCGGAAAAGATGCCGATTGGCGGGCCGGTCTGCCAGGCAAAAATGCCGCCTATTGACCAACCTTCAACGACTTTGTTGACAACCGGAATACTGTTCATCCAGCGACGCCCTGCGCCAAAGGGCAGTTCATAAATGAAGTTGCCGACAAAACGGTGAGTTTGATTGGAATCCGACACATGCCTGTCCAAAGCGATACTGCGGATGGTGCGATAGGAATCCAATGTGCTCTGGCTGCCTTCGCTGTCGGTCAGTGATTTGCTGAAAGTGTAATTGGCTTGGAACATCAAACCTTTGGACATACGTCGTCTGATTTCCGCCTGCAACGAGTTGTAATTCGAGAAGGAAGCATTCGTCAGCACTCGCGAAAAGGCTGCGTTCGGATTGGCGACGAAAAAGTTGGGAGCCGGTTGGCCATTGAAGGTCAACTTGGCGCGGTTGGCCGCGTAGGTTGGGGTGAAAGCCAGCGAAGAAGCCATGGCTCCCACATTGTTATTTTGCAAGCTGGTGATAAAGGTCGTGCTGCCAAAGCCAACCGAATTAGCCAAACCGCCGAACAGCGTGCTCAAAATCGGCAACGGCGATGTGCCTGCCGCGCCGGGCGCAAAACTCGATCCACCATTGATGGCCAGATTCTTCTGCGCGTTGAGGAATTCCTGCAGGAACCCGTTTTCGAATATGTTTACTTCGTTGTAATCAATCGCGCGGAAGACCTTGATCGCGTGATTGCCAACATATCGAACCTCAATTGCCGTATTCGGAGCGATTTCCCGCTCAATACCGAACGACCACTGTTGGACGTAAGGCATGCGCAGATTCGGATCAAAAGCCCACAAGCCGTTGCCGGCATTGATCGCAAAATTTTCAGCGTCGGTAATTGGAATTTTGAATGTAGGAGTCGTCAGTGGAACTCCGCTGGCGGTCAGAACACCTGTCGGCACATTGTTGGCGGCGGTCTGAATCAACCCCGGATTGGTTGTGCCCGTGCCAAGCGCGTTGCTGACCGTGGTAAACCCATCCTGCAAATAACTGATCGAATAACCGGCGCGGATTGAGCTTTTGCCTTCCGATCCGAAAATCCAGCGCATCAGCCCGCTGTCGAAATTCGGCGAATAGGCGATGCCGATATACGGCGCGAAATTGTTCCAATCGTTGTTGTAAAGCTTCTTGCCGGTGTCGCCATTGACGAAGTCCAACGATGTTGATGCTTGCCCTTTCAACGATCCGGGAGTGAACAGATTGTTCTGACCGGAAATGCCGAACAGTCCGGCCAAACCGCCGACGGGCTGAATGGCTATGCCTTTGGCTTCATAGGGCACGCCTTGAAATTCCCAGCGCATCCCCAGATTCAACGTGAAATTGCGTCGCACGCGCCATTGATCTTGTCCGTAAACGCTGATCCAGCGTTGTTTGAAGATACGCTCACGCGTTGCGCCCGGCACAAAGCCAGAAGTCGGACTGGATATATTGAAGGTTCGTGTGGACGAGGCCAACGCCCCCACCAGATCGCGGTAAACGGTGCGGGCGCGATTGGCGATGGCGGTTCCGGCTGACCCGGCTGGCAAATTGGGAAACTCGTTATTGAGTATTCCGTCGGGGTTGGCCGCGTTTGTCCCAAGATTGATGACTTGATTTGTTCCGGCGTCGTTGAACGTATAAGCGGTGATGGATTGAACGTCTCCTCCAAACCGGAACGTATGGCTTCCTTTAACAACTGACAGGTTGTCAATGTACTGGTAAACCATCGTATTGCGACCCTGCGACAAGAAATTACGCTCGTAATCGTCCACCGAAGCGAAGTTGATGAAATAGTTGGTTGGTTGCGAATCGCGCAGGAAACCAACCGGCGCACGCTGATGTCCGGCACGCACTTCATTGGTGACGTGAGAGCCGAAGGTCGAGTGAATTGCCGCAGTCGTCAGAATGCGTTTAGAGGCCTGGAACGAATCCACCCCACCAGGAAACGGAGCTTCCAATCCATTAAAGGTGTCAGGTTTGAGCAGGAACTGAGCGTGGTTGTAAACGAACTCCAGTTTGTGCGAACCAATGCGTGAATTTTCAAGCAACTGTTGATCGAAACGACCAACATATTTGTCGTTAGGACTGGAACCGTTGACGTTGTAGCGGTAACCGGCTGTGTTGAAGCTGTCGCCTACCAGAGTGTTGTTCGGCAACGGCATGGCGTTAAGCTGTGCCCCAGTCACGGCGTTTAGAGCAGAGAAATTACCTATTTGCAGCAGATTGACGGACTGCACCTGGCCGTTGGCGCCGGTGTACTGAAAGATGCCTTTGCGTGCTTGTTCGGTCAGCACGGTTCGATTGCGCGTGGCCGAAAATGGCGACCGGAAGCCTTCATAAGAGAAAAACCACAGGCTTTTGCCGTTGCGGCCATCGTAAGCCGCTGGCCCAAAGACCTTTCCCGGTAACCAGATTGGCCCGCCGATGTTGCCGCCAAAAAAGTTCTCGCGCAGAACGGTCTTGGGCGTGCCAGCCAGATTGTTGAAGAAGGTGTTGGCGTTGAGCGCATCGTTGCGATGTTGCCAGAAAATGCCTCCATGAAATTCGTTGGAGCCGGATTTTGTAACCATCGTCACCTGCGCCACGCCGCGCCCGGAGTCAGAGCCGATGGTTCCGACTGAAACGCTGAATTCGCTGGTCGAGTTCAGCGAAGGAGAGCTGATGGCGAAGAAGGAGCTGGTCTTGACGAAATTGTCCATGGCGTTGATGCCGTCTTGCGTGACGTTCGTTCCTGAACCGCGCAATCCGCCAACTGAAGCGTTGCGAGTGTCATCGCCTGTGACAGCAATACCGGCTTGTAATCGCGCCAGGTCTAGCGGGTTGCGTGTCGGCAATGGAAGGTCTCTGACCTGGCGCGTGTTGATGACATTGGTCAATGTCGCGCTGGTTGTGTTGACGACTTCCTGCGATTCGCCTGTGATAACAACCGCTTCGCTGACTGCGCCAACTTCCAGCGCCACGTTCAATTTTGCCGGAGTCGCCACTTCGATCATTACCCCCTGCACCTCAGATCGTTTGAATCCGGTGGCCTCAATTGAGACGGTGAATTGACCAAGTGGAAGTGAAGCAAAAGTAAATGCTCCCTGCGAATCGGTCGTGCTGCGGAACTCTTCGTTCGTGGCCAAATGTTTGGCGATAACGGTGGCGCCTGAGACAGCCGCGCCTGCCGAATCATTGATCAATCCACTCATACTGCTGCGCGTTGATTGACCGAAAGCCATTGTCAGCGACAAGGAAATCATCGCTGCGAGGGCGCAAATCTTCACCGATAATCTAAGTATCGTTCTTTTCATGATGATTTTCTCCAGTGGATTACAGGCAGCCAGTTTGTTGCAAGCAGCCCGAGTCTGTGTTTTGCGAGTTTTTGGTCTCTACTTGTCAGAGACTTGCTATGCCGGTGGTATGGACTATTGAAATTCTGATTTATTGCTGAGAAAAATTGGATGCCCTCCCCGTTAGGACAGGGCATCCGTTAAATGGGGTTACCCGAATGAAAAACACTTGTTACAACGAAAAAAAACTTGAATTAGAAGCTCAACCGAAGGCCAAGACGGAATAGACGTTCGTCAATCCCTTCACGACCATACTGGCGAGTTCCTGTAATCTCCATGAAACCGTTCAGCCTTAGGTTGCCGTTGGCGTCCAGAAGGATGTTGCCGTTGGCGTCTCGCGAAGGCGAGGAAGCATTCCCGCCAGGCACGCCCAGGTGAGGAGTGTTGGTAATGTTGAACCCCTCGACTCTGAACTGAAGCTTGAACTTTTCAGTTAACCTGAATTCGCGGAATATGCCCATATCCAGATTGACGGTTCCGGGGCTATACAACGAATTGAAAGCCGCTGTGCCGAAACGCGCTTGTGTGACAGGGGCGAAAGCGGTTGGGTCGTAGTACGGAGTGCCGCGCCCAAAGCCGCCCAGTTTCTCGACATTGGATTTGACCAGATCAGCCCGTTGCGAATTGCCAGGTGCGTTCAGTGATGTGCCGCTTGCCGAGACAGTGAACGGGTTGCCGGAAAATGCTCCGAACAGCCAGCTCAATTGCCAGCCGCCTGCCAACGCTGAACCGACTGCATTGTCGCTTGCCCAGCGTTTGCCTTTGCCGAATGGCAATTCCCATGCGCCGGAGAACTGGAAGTTGTGGGGTCTGTCAATGCTCAGCAGCCCACGATTCAAGTTGAAGTATGCCGGATCGGCAATGGCCAGACCGCCGTCATTGTTAGCGCCCAGGCTGCTTAGGCCAATTGCTTTCGACCAGGTGTAAGAGGCGTCAAGTTGCAAGCCGTTGGAGAAACGTTTCTTGAGCGTTGCCTGCAGAGAATCGTAATGGGAATTGGCCATACCGTTTTGCAGGCTGGTCGAAGCCACACGCCCAAACAACTTGTTGAGTGGTTGACTGGCCGTGCCACCGCCGACAGTTCCGGCGTTGACGTTGATTTGACCGGACTGGCGCACGGTGCGAGTTGCAATGTATCCGGCAGATGCCGTGACGCCCCATCCGACACTCTTTTCCAGCACCAGGTTCCACGATTGAATGTATGGACGATCAAAGCTGTCTCCAAGCGTCAGCACGTTGACATTGCCCGGAACATCAACTGTTCCGCTGGTGATGTCGGGTGGTGGGGATGGCGGAATGCCGTCTTTCAGTAAACCGGCAGGCGCTGCGGAATTTGGTGGCACAATGTTAAAGGCCAGCAACATCGGATAGTTGGTGCGGAAAGTTCGCGCCAAGCTGATCGGGTCGTAAGTGATTCCATATCCCGTGCGCACCACGAACGAATCGTTGACGCGCCAGGCGATGCCCAGTCGCGGCGAGAAAAGCTTCTTGCTCAATTTCACACCGCAATCTTGCGGCACGTTGCCGACTCCGCAGACCTTCATCGTGTTGGTAGCAAAGTCGTAACGCTCAATCCCGCGATCTTCGCGCTGCGGCATAGGGTAATACTCATAACGAGTTCCCAAAGTCAGCGTCAGATTCGGTCGGACTTGCCAGCCGTCACGAACGTAAAAGCTGTAGGCTCGTGACTTGTAGATGATTGGAGGTTCCACCAGCAGGGTGCGTCCGGCATTTGTGTGATAACCAAGCAGGAAAGTCGCAAAGGAATTCCAGTTGTTGCCAGCTTCAAAGCTGGAGCAAGAGGTTCCGGCGGAATTCAGACTCCTGCACAATTGAGTTGGCCCCTGACCGAACTGAAATCCGCCCGATCCGGGTTCGGCATTTCCGCCGCCGTTCCATTCTGCTTGCAGGTGATTCAATGTCTGACGGGCAATGTCAAAACCGAAACGGATATTGTGATTGCGCTTCGTCAAGTTGAAGTTGGTCACGTACACCCATTGTGGGTCGTTGCGGTAATAAGGCATGAAGCTGTCTTGCACACCTATGTTCGCAAAACCGCCGATGCGGAAACGCGGCCAACCATTTTCAAAGTCACGAGTGCCATTTGTGCCAGGAATACCCAGGACATCAAGGCCAATTTGTTGATCAAGGAAGCCCTGTTCTGAGTTTGTGCCTTGTTTTGTGTACCCGACGTTGGCATCAATGATGAAGTTTGAGTTGACTGTGTAAACACCCGCCACCGTAACTCCATAAGTATTTCCGGAACCAACACCAGTGTTGCCACCCTGTGACGCGGTGCCGACGCCGTCAGCATCGCCCAGAGCACCCGGATTGAGTTGCTTATAGTGCAGAAAGCTGAAACGCCCATAAGTAGTCAATTTTTCCGAAATGTTGTAGTTGACCTTTGTGTCGAGCGTCTGCTTGTCATAAGAGTAAGGCGCCGTCGCGTAATAGTTGTTGGCAAATCCTTCGCGGTTAGGCAATGGCACATAGGAAAGAACCTTCGCCGCGATCGGATCAATCCGGTTCGCAGGAATCTGGGCACCAGTAAAAGCAACGCGATTTAGGCCCAGCGGGGTGCCCGTGGCCGGGTCATAGATATTTCCGCCGCCGCCTGAAAGGTCGCCCGCCCGCATCTCAGCCGTTGGCAAGGTCAGAAATCGTGCACCCAATTGCCGATCGTTCGTGCCTTCGAAGCTGGCGAAGTAAAACAATTTGTTCTTGATAATCGGGCCACCGAGGGTACCGCCGAACTGGTTGAAAACACGCTTTGGTTTGTCCTGCGGGACTCCGTTGAGCGGAGTCAGCGCCCATGGCCTGGCCTTCAGGTGATGGTCGTCATGATATTCAAAAGCCGAGCCGTGCAGGCTGTTGGTTCCGCTCTTGATTTGGACATTGATCGCTGCACCGCCAGCAAGTCCCTGTTCTGCGTCGAAGTTGTTGGTCACAACGTTGACCGTCTCGATGGATTCCAGCGCTGGCACATAAGCCGTAACGTGGGGCAGAAAAAGATTGTACTGGCTGGCTCCGTCAATTCGGACATTGTTTGAGCTGGATGTCGTTCCGTTGACATTGTATTCCAGCGCGCGCGAAGGATTTGTCGGCACCGAGTGAGCGTTGTTTGGCGGGGTTATGCCCGGCAAAGACCTGAATAGCTGTTGGTAGTTGCGGCCCAGCGGAATCGGCAAATTCAACAAAGTCTGGCTGGTCAATTCTGATCGCACTTCAGCGCGATCTGTCTGCAACAGCACAGCATCGGCAGTGACCGAAACCGTTTCAGAAACCTGGCCGACTTCAAGAGCAATTTGTGAACGCGTGATATTGTTCAGTGTCACTTCGACATTGCTGCGAGTGAAGGTTTTGAAGCCAGTCTTGCTGACCGTGATTTCATAAAATCCTGTCTGGACAGTGGAAAAATTATAGGCTCCTTCAGCGTTTGTGATTACATCGCGGGTCTGGTTGGTAGCCTTGTTGGTGATCCTGACTGTTGCGCCCGATACGGCGGCACCGTTGTTGTCCACAACGTTGCCGACCATCGAGCCATACAGCACTTGAGCATTTCCAACTGTAGGAATTAACGAAACCAGCAATAAAACACCAGCCGGTATTCCGATGCCGAAGAATTGACGCATCGTTTTTTTGAAGCATTGCTTAAGATTCATTACTATCCTCCTGAAGTGACGAGGTCTGCCACCTGTTTTGTTCTTGTGGAAGTTGCATTTAACAGAAATTGATTTGGCGGTTGTTATTCACTGTTCGCCCCGTCAGAGTCCGAGCCATTCATTATGATTCAAATCGGAAAATTTCCCCGTCACCTGGCACGCAACCTCGCGACGACAGGCAGCAGGTTTTGAACAAATGAAAATGTCTCAAAATCTTTTCGTTGTACTGCTTTTTTGGGCAGGTAACAGGTGTGAAGCGGACTTCCTGATAGGGGGGAGGCCACACTACTGTGCGAACCATGAAAACCTATTCAGGGTTTACATCCTCTTCGTTGTTCATGATAAACTCGCCTACATTCCAAATAGCCTTGAAAGAAAAGGCAGATCAGAAATCTAAAGTTGTATTGAGTTTTCTTGAACTATCTTTGATATTTTTAGTCGAGCTATGGCGGGAATGATGATGTGTCATCTTGCTTGAGAGCCAAGACAATTGCAGTAGTCGGCTTACAAGCATCCTGATTTAGGACACATCATCATTCCCAAAACACGATCATTGTTTTCTTCCTAAGCAAAGCGTGATTCCACCTGTACAAAAGGCAGATCAAGTCTGCCAAGAGCGGTGGCTGTATATGTTCCCTTTTCGGGATTGTTTCGACGGCAAAGATGAGGTATTCGGGCCTCAAAAATCTTCAATCAAGAGTTCAATTTTTGTTTATGAAGTGTTGAGAGCGTCTAAAACTGTTAAATAAACCTGGAAAAACTGCCAAACTGCTATGATTGAAAGGCACTCTAATCATCATTATTCATTCGGACCTTATCAATTGGACCCTGTCAGACGTGTGCTTCTGTACTCCGGCAAGATGGTTCCAATTGCGCCCAAGGCTTTCGAAATGCTCCTTCTGCTGGTGGAAAACAATGGGCGGGTGCTGGGGAAACAGGAGTTATTGGAGTACCTGTGGCCGGGTAGCATTGTCGAGGAGGCTAATTTAAGCCAGACAATTTATTTGCTCAGGCGTGCCCTGACCCAAAACTCCGATGGGCAGCAATTCATTGAAACCATACCGAAGCTTGGTTACCGATTTGTTGCCGAAGTCGTGGTATCAGTGAATGAAAAAGCAAGCTCAGAAAATGAACTCATAAATCAGCCACAGCACGAAACAGTAAATGCCAACCGGATTGAGAATGGTCAATCCGGCTCTTTCGCGGCTATCACGGAGTTACCTGTTCCTAAATCCAGCCCATACCAAAATAAATGGATTAGGGTTGGGGCTTTGGCGCTTTTGCTTGGAATTATGGGCTTCGCTTCGTATTTATGGTTATCGCGCCAGTCGGCGAAGCCGTATAAACTTGGCCCTATTAATTCACTTGCAGTGCTTCCGTTTGAGCCTATCAAGGCAGGTAACGAGGATAATTATTTAGGATTGGGAATGGCCGATGTGCTAATTACCCGCCTCAGCAGCCTTGATAAGATTGTCGTTCAACCCACCAGCGCCATTCGCAAATATGACGCCTTGGGATTACACCCAATTGATGCTGGCAGAGAATTGAATGTTGACGCAGTGCTGGAAGGAACCCTGCAAAAGACGGATGACAGGCTGCGTGTCACGCTAAGACTGCATGATGTCAGGGACGGTAGAACAGTGTGGAGTGGTAAGTTCGACGAAAAATTTACTGACATTTTCATTGTTCAGGATTTAATTTCAGATCAAGTTGCCTCAGCTTTGACACTGAATCTGTCACGTGACAAGCGGGCTTTAATGCTCAAGCATTACACTGAAAATTCCGAAGCTTATGAGCTTTATTTGAAGGGGCGTTATTGGTGGAACAGGCGTACATCGGACGGGTTGAAAAAGGCGATTGGAAATTTTGAAAAGGCTATAACCCTTTCTCCGAATTACGCCCTGGCTTACGCTGGCTTGGCCGATTGTTACAACCTGCTCAACATTTTGGAGGCAATGCCGCCAGAAGAAAGCTTTCCGAAAGCCAAATCGGCAGCGGCAAAGGCATTGGAGCTTGATGACACCCTGGCCGAAGCTCACGTTGCATTGGGTCGCACCAAGTGGGTTTATGATTGGGATTGGAACGCATCCCAAAGTGAATTCAAACGAGCAATCGAACTTAGCCCTAATTACGCCACAGCTTATGACCAATACGGCGTCTGTCTGGCACAGAGAGGTCAATTCGAAGAAGCGCTTCGGCAGTTGAAACAGGCGCAACAACTCGATCCACTTTCGTTGGTTACACAGGTTCACATTGGATGGGTCTATTTCTATTCGGGCCAGTATGATCTGGCAATTGACCAGTACAACCGAGTGTTGGAGATGGATCCGGGATATTTCTGGGCGCGCGCCCACCTTAGTCAGGCGTACGAGCAAAAAGGAATGTATGTACAGGCAATTGCCGAATTGCAGCAAGTTTTGGAACGATCATCTGAAACTTCCAAAGCTCGTCATCTGGCCGGAATGGCGCATGTTTATGGAGTTAGCGGAAGATCGGGCGAAGCCAAAGGGATTCTCGACGATTTGTTGAGACTGGGAAAAGAACGACCTGTATCGCCATACAGCATTGCGCTTGTTTACGCAGGGTTGGGAGATGGGGAGCAGGCGTTTGCCTGGCTGAATAGGGCTGTCGAGCGGCACACCGGGCTTTTGGTCAGATTGCGCTTCGATCACAGATTCAAAAAGCTCAGGAACGACTCAAGATTCGAGAAGATATTGAGTCAAATAAATCCTCTTCTTCCATCGGCGGGCACTCTTTCATCGAATGAAAAAACGGGCAGGTAAGCGAACCCGGGAGCTTGTCCGTGTCAGATGCCCAAAGCGCATTTTAGCTACCGCGAACTCATTCAAATAAAAACAGCCATAAACATTTGATGAAGCTTTGAAAAACTTGTCAGGTATCAAGCTCAAGGCTAGAATGCGCCCGTTTTCTTTCCCAGTAAAAATCAGTATTTCAAAGTATAAGAACTAACGCTGACGTGTCCGGCAATCTTTCAGTTTGTTGTGGCCTGCCGCGCCTTGTTCCAGATGGTGTTCTTAAAGCGCGAGCTTTTTTTGCATCAAGGCCCGGAACCAAGCAAGTGTTCGAGAACTGAAAGAAAGCACATTCCGCGCACCCCTAACCGACAAAATTCATAGAGGAACCGCATGACGAACGTACTCAATAACAATTACGGATCGGCTCGCCGATCATTTCTGAAACAGGCTGCTTATGGATTGACAGGCAGCCTGTTTGCTTCAGGATTGGCCGGAGCGAGTATTTCGGCGTGGGCGCAGAAAGCAGACGATTCGCTGAAGATCGTCAAAGTCGAACCTGTTTTGTTGACTGGACTTCGCGCCAGCGCGCCGTGGGTATTTGTACGCGTTGAAACCGCTGATGGTTTTGTTGGCTGGGGCGAAGGCACGAACTATCCGGGCGTGCGCCCGATTGCGACGGCGGTGACTACGTTGAGCAGCGTCATCATCGGCCAGAGCGCCTGGAACATCGAAGCTCTGTGGCAGCGGATGTACCGGTTTATGTATTACAACGGCATGGGCGGTATTGTGCTGGCGGCGATCAGCGGAATTGATATGGCGCTTTACGACATAGTCGGCAAAAAGCTGGGCGTGCCGGTTTACAAAATGCTGGGTGGCCAGGTGCATGAAAAGCTGCGGACTTATGCCAACGGCTGGACTGAAGATTTAGCCCACACGCCGGAAGCCTATGCCGCGAAGACGAAAGAATTGGTTTCGCGTGGTTACACCGGCTGCAAGCTTGATCCGTTTTTCAACACTCCGATGAACCGCGAAGTTACTCAGGCGGATTTGCGGCTGGCGGCTTCAATCGTCAAAGCCATTCGTGAAGCTGGCGGCCCGGATTACGACATTGCGATTGATGTTCACGGACGATGGAACACCAAATCCACGCTGGAAATCATTCGCGCTTTAGAGCCTCATCGCCTGTTCTTTTATGAAGAAGCCGTGCCGCCGGAAAACGTCGCGGCGATGGCCGAAGTCCAGCGCAATACTCAGACGCCGTTGGCGACCGGCGAGCGCATCTTTGGTCGTCAAGGCTTCCGCGAACTGCTGGAAAAGCAATCGGTTCGAATCATACAGCCTGACCTGGCCAGAACCGGCGGTATTACCGAAACAAAGAAGATAGCTTCGATGGCCGACACTTATTACATTCCTGTCGCTCCGCATAATCCGAACGGGCCGCTTTGCACGCTGGCTTCGATGCATGTCTGTTTCTCAATCCCGAATTTTTTGATTCTGGAATACTTTGAAAAGGACGAACCCATTTTTCAGGACTTGATGCCCGGCGGACTAAAGCGCGACGTGCAGGGCGTTTATCCGACAACGACTCCCGGATTGGGAGCCAACGTCACCGATGACTTTTTGAAGAAGTACAAATTCGATCCGGCCAAAACCGATGAGATGGAACGCCGCACTTTCAACACTGTGAAGTAAATTTGCCGAAAGGAAATAACGATGAAAAACAATTCTTTGCTGAAAGGCATTGTCCTGATTACGTGCTTGTTCGGCCTGTCCATTCAAGCGCAAACTCCTGCCCCTGATTTTAGCCGCTGGGAAAAAGACATCGTCGCCTTCGAACAAAGCGACCGCACAACTCCGCCGCCGCAAAATGCGCTGGTCTTCACTGGCTCTTCCACGATTCGGCTTTGGAAAACATTGGCGGAGGATTTGCCCGGACACAAAGCCATCAATCGCGGTTTCGGCGGTTCTCAAATCGTAGACGCCACGCATTTCGCCGACCGAATCATCTTTCCGTACAAGCCGAAAATGGTGCTGTTGCGTTCCGGTGGCAACGACATCTTTGCAGGAAAATCGCCGCAACAGGTTTTTGCCGATTTCAAAAACTTCGTGGCCAAAGTGCAGGGGAAATTGCCGAAGACCGAAATCGTATACATTGCCCTGAGTCCCAGCGTTGCGCGCTGGGATAATGCTGACAAAGAAAAAACCTTAAATGAGATGGTCAGGGCATTCACCAAGACAGCGAAGCTGGTTAAATACCTGGACGCCGCCGACGTTTCGCTTGGAGCAGATGGCAAGCCGCGACCGGAGTTATTTATCGCCGACAAACTGCATTTCAATGCCGAAGGCTACAAATTGTTCTCGGCGCGCGTGCGATCTTTCTTGTCGAAATAAACAAATCAATCACTTGGGAATTGGAGAAAAACACTATGAAACGACGTGAGGTTTTACGTTCGCTCTCGCTGGCTGGTGGAGCCTCGTTGCTTGCCGCCAAAGAATCGCTGGCTGAAACGCTGGCCCCAAACCCGGCTTATACCCAAGCCGTCAAGGGCACTGCGCCGGTAAAGATCAAAGACATCAAAACGATTATGACTGCGCCAAATCGCATTCGTCTGGTCGTAGTCAAAATCGAAACCACTGAGCCGGGCCTGGTTGGTTGGGGATGCGCGACGTTTACGCAACGCGCGCTGGTTGTTCAGACTGCGATCGAAAAATACCTGCGCCCATTCCTGATTGGCCGCAATGTGGATGAAATCGAAGACATCTGGCAGTCGTCGTATATGAGTTCGTACTGGCGCAACGGCCCTGTGCTTTTCAACGCCATGAGCGGCGTGGATATTGCGCTGTGGGACATCAAAGGAAAACGGGCGGGGATGCCGGTTTACCAATTGCTTGGCGGCAAGGTTCGGCACGGTGCGGACTGTTATTTTCACGCGGCTGGCAAGGACTTTGCCGAATTGAGCGACCGCGTCAAGCTGGCGATTGAGCAGGGATTCCGCCACGTGCGTATCCAATCCGGCGTCGAAGGTTTGGCGACTTACGGCGCTGGCGGGGCCAATCGCGGCACAGGTGGAACGGCTCCAGCCAGTGACGAAGCCATTGGCCCAACCAATCCAAAAGCAATCTGGGAATCGGCCAAGTACGCCCGCATGGTTCCGCGAATGTTTGAGGCCATGCGGAAGCAGTTTGGCGAAGACATAGAATTTCTGCACGATGTGCATGAGCGCGTGACGCTGCAACAGGGAATTCAGATTTGCAAAGATGTTGAGCAATACAAGCCCTTCTTCATCGAAGACCCGTTCCCGCCAGAAGAGAACGACCACTTCAAACTGCTTCGCAGTCAATGCAACACGCCGATTGCAATGGGCGAGTTGTTCAACACTCAGCACGAATACCTGCCGTTGATTAAAGATCGGCTGATTGATTTCATTCGCATCCACATCTCGCAAATTGGCGGACTGAGTCCGGCGCGCAAGGTCGCGGCCTTGAGCGAGTACTTTGGTGTTCGCACCGCCTGGCACGGCCCCGGCGACGCTTCGCCGCTGGCGCACGCGGCGCAACTGGCCATCGAATTGTCGAGCTACAACTTTGGCGTTCATGAAGGCAGCGGCTTTCCGAAAGAAACTCAGGAGGTTTTTGTCGGCTGCCCTGAAGTCAAAAACGGCTACATGATGGCGCAGGAAAAACCAGGACTTGGGATCGAAGTGGATGAAAAACTGGCGGCGAAATATCCGGTTGTGGATAACCCGCCCAACTTCGATTACTCCTGGGGCACGACCCGGCGTAAGGATGGAACGGTTATCAGGCCGTAAGCCGAAAAGTGTTCAGAACAAAAAGAGTGGGGCTGTTGAATTTTGGTTCAACAGCCCCTTTTAAGTTTTTATGAAAGGAGGAGGCTCTAAGCCCATGACGAACGAAGAAGTATCTTTTACTGCTCTGCCAACATTTACTGATTGTGACAAATGTTCAGCGGATTGTTGCCGTTGAGCAAATCGAAGATTTTGGTCAGTGCGATCTGATCCTGAACATTGTTACTGGAAACGCATAACCGGGCTTCGCGATAAAGGTCTCCAAGCAATGAATCGGGGCTCAAAACAAAACCGTTTGAAAGCGTGACCGCGTCGAATACCAGGTTGTAACAAGTCAGCGGACCTTGCATTGCGTAAAAAACCTTGGCCGAACCGTCACCGCCCGCATTCAACATGTTCAATTGTGCTGTGACGTATTCCTGATTGAACTGTTGCAACGGAGTGAAACCGCCTCTGAGTGCAATCCCAAGCGCCTTTCTGTCGGTAGTGCTGACCGGATGATTGAAATTCACGCCGCCAATAATCACAGTTCCGCGCGGCAAGCTGTCTATGTTCAATTTGAAGTATTGCGGAGAGCGATAACAAATCGTGTTGCATTCGCCGCCTTCACCGCCGCCTGGATTTGGCTCTTTCGGTCGCGGCAAATTCACGATCGGGAAAGGACATTCGGATTTGCAGGGGAAGCCGGTAGGAAAACCGCTACGCAGGTTTTTCAGCAAACCGACGCCGTTCTGATTTTCATCACCCGCGACTCGATTGCGATTAACAACCAGGTCAGTGACAACCACCGAAGTCATGCCGGAATTGTCTCCACGCTGAATTTCGACTCCAACCTGAAAACAACCTTGCAACTCTGAAAAGCCATGCATAGGCCAGGCCATGGTCAGCAGGTCAGTTCGCTCGCCGCTTTCACGTGCTGTGGCTGCGTAGGGAATGAAACCTCCCTGCGGTGTCGCCGGGCCAGTGGCGTAACGGTCGTTGACGAACAGCATCAGGTCTTTGTGCAGTTGAGTGACTTCGACGCCGTGAGGAACCTGTGTAAACAGAGCGATTTCCGGCCCAGGCTTGCCGTCGGGAAGGCGCAGGAACAGGCGAACCTTGTCGCCGACTGCTCCCGAAGTTCCGGCGATGACCAGATTGCCGTCCCAGATGGATTCGGCGCAGGTCAGAGCGGTAATTTTGGCGTTGGCGGTTGAAAGCGAAATGCCTTGCGGAGAAGTGTTTTGAAGACCGCCGAAACTTACTGGATCGGCTCCGAAAGTGTCTATTGTGACAGGAAAGACTTTGGTTCCCTCTGTTGCATCGCCTATGGCCATTTGCATCGGTTGCGACAGCAGGTAAAGGTCGCCGTCCGGCAGTTGAGGTGTTTTCTCAAAACCGTGAACGACTGCCGGTATGTTTAGACGTAAAATTTCTGCGGCTTGCGCAGGAGTAGATTGGCGGCCAGAGCCGGGTGAGAGCAAAAAGACGCCCGCCAACAAGCTGAGTAAAACAAAAGAAAGAACAACCTGATACTTCTTCATACAAAAATCCCTTCCCTAGCGTCCGTCCGAAACTGCGGCAGTCAGTTGGGGGGAGCTATGGTTATTGGCACCATAGTTTTTATTGAGACAACTTATTACTTGCTACCAGTGATGCGCGCATCATAAGCGTCCGGTAATTGCGCGATCAAGAATTATGCTGGAAATTATCATTAAAACCGGAATCCAGTTGCCTGTTGAATCTGGTGCCGAAAAGCTTGCTTCAGTCAATCTGCCTTTATTTCAATTCAACGATCAATTCGGCATCGGTCGGCCTGTCATTTGAACTGACTGGTCATCAGTGCCGACACTTCATTCGGTCGCTTGACCAAATCATTAAGTGTGCTTTCGTTGAAAGATACTGCAATGACCGTGCCAGCCTTGATAGCCGGCTTAAGTGCTTGTATTTCAGCAGTTGCTGGAAATGGTTGTCGGGTTGAGAGGCGGAAAGTTTTACCTTTGGGCTAGGTATTTTGTCTACGGCTGTCAACGCATGGTGACAAACCTCGTCAAAAAGGTTTTGGTTGTGGCATTCAATCACTGGTCACCCGTCGTAACGATGGGCTATAAAGTGGCTGTTATGAAAAGTCTTCAATTCGTATTGTTGTTTGCTTTGTCTCTGCTTAGCTGCCCGGCTTCGCCATCTATGCAGTCGGGCGCAGCTCAGACTTCGACCAAAAAAGAACAGGTTTACGAAACCCGCTCCAACCACGACCCGGACGGCATCGGCAAGTTTTATATGGGGCGAGAGATCGCCCACGTCATGGGGCATCAGGGAGCCGACTGGCTTGAGCGTCCAGACCGCGTGGAAACCGAAAAACCTGACGAAGTCGTCAAGCAGATGAACCTGAAACCGACTGACGTTGTCGCCGACATCGGAGCCGGAACTGGTTATTTCACCTTTCGCATTGCGCCTTTGGTCAAGCAGGGCAAAGTCCTGGCCGTGGACATTCAGCCAGAAATGCTGGCCATCATCGAAAGCCGCAAGAAACAGTTCAAAGCCGACAATGTCTTCGGTATTCAGGGAACAGAAACCGACACCAAACTGCCCGCCGCCTCGGTTGATGTGGTGCTGTTTGTTGACGCTTACCACGAATTTTCATATCCGCGCGAGATGATGGAAAGCATCGTCAAGGGATTGAAACCCGGCGGTCGCATTGTCCAGCTTGAATATCGCGGCGAAGACCCCGACGTTCCCATCAAACGATTGCACAAGATGACCGTCGCCCAGGCCAGAAAAGAAATGGAGGCGGTCGGCATGATGTGGAAAGAGACAAAAGAATTTTTGCCGCAGCAGCACTTTCTGGTTTTCGAGAAGCCGTTGAAGTAACCGAGTACTCAGGCATCCCTGCCTGCTGTAGCAAAAGGCGCGAAGCTTTCTTTTTCAAATTCTGAAACGATCTGATTGATGGAACTGACTTACGGCGAATTTGCGCGGATGCTTTACGGCACGAACACGCTTTCCGATCCGTGGTTGGGCGGTAAAGAGCGGTTTTGTCTTCGGCCAGTTGTGCTTGGTCAAGAGCAGGCCGAACAGCTTTCGCTGGCCGCAGAGCGAGTCGGCGCGTTGTTCAATGAAGTCAGCGAAATCGTTCTTCAACATCCTGAATTGTTGGATAATTTCTTTGGTCTGACGCCTTTTCAAAAGGCTATGTGGCTGGCTTCGGGCGGACGCTGGCACGGCATAGCCAGAGTTGATTTGTTCATCTGTACCGATGGTCGCATTCGAGCTTGCGAGATGAATTCAGACACCCCATCCGGCGAAGCCGAAGCAGTTCTTCTCAATCAACTGTTGCACCCCTTTCATCCGAACACTTCTGACCCAAACACAAACTTTCCCAAAGACTTCTGGCAAATGCTTGTTGCGTCGCATCAAGCTCGCTTGATTGCAGTTGAGAATCCGCAATCCGCAATCCGCAACCCGCAATCAATTGCCATCATTTACCCGACTGATTTGCCTGAAGATTTGAGCATGATCGCCATCTACAAATGCTGGCTGGAAGAGCGCAACTGCAAGGTCTTGCTGGGCGCGCCGTATAACCTGGGGGTGAACCAGCAACGACAAGTGACCGTCATTGGCGAGACTGTGGATTTGATCTTGCGACATTACAAAACGGATTGGTGGGGCGAACGCGAAACCATCTGGACGAATCAGGCAGAGTTTCCTGACCCTGACCCGCTTGACCGCGAATTGCTGTTGTTGTTGGAAGCCGAAAATGAAAGCCGCGTGACAGTGGTCAATCCCTTCGGATCGGTTGTCACTCAAAATAAATTGGCGATGGCTTTGATGTGGGAAAGGCAGGAATTGTTTTCAGCCGAAGCCCGCGAATGGATTGTCGAACTGATTCCAGAAACTCGGCGTGTGACCGAACTTGATCCGCATGAACTCAACCGCGAAGAATGGGTGCTGAAATCCGTTTACGGATGTGAAGGCGATTCGGTGATTTGCGGAGCTTTTGCTAAACCGCAGGACTGGGAATTGGCTTTGGCTACGCTGATTCCTCGCCACTGGGTAGCTCAGCGATTTTTTGAAGTCGCGCCGCTTGAAGACAACCAGACAGCCGACAAACTCTTGCCAAATTACGGCGTTTATTTGCTGGGCGGCCAAGCCGCAGGTTTTTACACCCGGCTTTCAAAGAAAGCCACGGATTACACCTCGGTCACCGCGCCAACCTTCATTGCGGCTCAGTGATTATTCAAACCTGATGCGCAAACCGCCGCGCACCATTCGCGGCATTCCAAGCGTTTCCAGCGGAGTTCGGGCGACAGAATATCGTTCATCCAGAAGATTCTGGACTGCGACGAAAACTTCCAGGTATTTGGCGAATGGCTTGGAGACAGTCATATCAATCAGGGCGAAACTTCCCAACGGCAACAGGTTTTGATCGTCGTCGAACTGGCTGCCCGAAGCTCTGAACTGCATGGCCGCAGTCACAAATCGCGGATGCGAATAAACCGTTTGCAGTGTGAACTGATGACGCGGAACCTGTGGAATCAAATTTCCGACCAGAGTCACATCCTGAGGCGCGCGGCGCACTGTCGCATCGGCGAACAGGTAACCTGCGGTGATTTGCCAAAAACGCGCGAACCGGAAATCAGTTTCGGCTTCGATACCGCTGGAACGAGTGCGCCCCAAATTACGGCGTTCGCGCGTAATCAGCGCAGGTGTCACGGTCAGAGTAAAGTTTGAAATCGGATTGACGGTTTCAGTCCAGTAACCGGTCAGCCGAGTGACGATGTTACCGGTCGGACTCCAGCTTGCGCCGACTTCGCCGCCAGTCAATCGTTCAGCAGTCAATTTTTCGTTGGGATTGGTTTGAGTGTTGCCGACTCTGAAGCCGCGATAAAGCTCGTTCAGTGTAGGCGCTCTGAATGATCTGTAAGCCGCAGCCCGCAATGAAACGGTTTCTTTAGGTCTGAAGATCAGCGACAAACGCGGGCTGAAAGCATCCAGGTCGCGGGCAGGGAAGAAACGCGGCGTGACAGCTCCGGTCGTCAGGTTGCGCGAAACCGAAGCCGCCGAAGAATCTCGCCAGGTGTCGTAACGCGCGTTGACTGACAACTGCCAGCGAGGCGAAATCGTCACCAGGTCTTGGATGAAAAAGCCCGCCCGGCGCTGGCGGCCTCCGCTGCTGACAAAAGTCGTCGCTCTGGCGTTGGCAATCACCGTTTCGTCGCTGGTTCCGCGAACTCCGCGAACGTCAACTCCCGCAACCAGCAATTGCTTTTCAAACGACCGCGACCAGCCGAATGAAATCCCAGCATCGCGCGAGGGCACGAACTGCAAACGGTTCAATGCTTCAGTCGCGCGGTTGGCTGCCACTGCGGAAAAACTCTGGTGATAACGTTGCTGGTTGGCGAACAAAGTCAGGTTCCAATTGCTGCCGTCGCGGGTTTTGAAATGTCCGCCGACGGCCAGCGATTCCGAAGCCGTGTCGTTTGCTTGAATTAAGGTTCCGTTGCGACGGTCTTCGTCAAACAGCGAACCTCGCACGAAGATGGAGTTTTCAGGAGTGAAATCGTATCCGAGCCGCAAGGTCAAGGCTCGATGTTTTGAACCGGCTTTGTCGTCAGCAGCGCCTTTGATTTCAGGCGCGATGATGAAATATCCATCAGTTCTGAAAGCTTCGCCTGAAAGCGCGGCGCTGAAGCCGCGCCATTTGTCGGCGGCAAAGAACGAAACGTCTGCCGTGTCGCGCGTGCCGTAGCTGGTTTCAAAGCTGACCGTTCGATTTGACGGGCGAGTCAGCAGGTTAATGACTCCGCTCAGCGCGTCCGAGCCATACAAGTCCGACGAACCTCCGCGAACGATTTCTATGCGATCAACAGCCGTGCGCGGAACTCGATCCCAATAAACCCAACCTCCGAAAGCATCGTTCAGCGGCACGCCGTCGGCCATCACCAAAGTTCGACTGGCTCCTGAAGCTCCGGCTCCGCGCAAGCTGACACCTTGAGTTGTTGGGTTTGCCACGACGCTGCTTGATCTGCGAAAGATGCTGAAGCCCGGAACTTGCCGCAGCAAATCGTCCACCGTCTGAGCCGCCGAACTGCCAATGTCTTTGGAATCCAGAACCGAAACGCTGGCCGGGGCATCGCTCAATCGAATTTCCGCTCGCGCCGGAGTCACCGTCACAGTGTCGGCCAGCGAAGCCGGTTCAAGAATGATGTTCAAATCGGTTTGATTTTGTGCGCCGATGATCGTGACGCGCTGTTTGTGTTCGGCGAAACCTGCGGCAGTCACTCGCAATTCGTGATCTCCGGGCGAAAGCTTCAACGTGAATTGTCCGTTGTTGTCCGTTATTGTCGAAGCTTCTACAGCCGTCAGTCGTGCGCCACTGACGGCTGCTCCGCGCGAGTCAGTGACGCGACCGGTCAGTTCGGATTGGTTTTGAGCTTTGGCGCAAACAGAAAGAAGCAACAGCGTCAGGGCAAGTGTCGTGAAGCGAAGGATTGATTGTTTCATCGGTTTCTCGTTTGGATTCGATTTCTTCGGTTTGGTTTTTTGAAATCGAATCGTAACAATTCCGCCGAAGAATCACCATTGCTTACAAGCTTTGAAAACTTCTGTGGCTTTTGTTGCCTTTGGGCAGTAACGATGGGCGGCAATGCTGAAAGCCAAAGCCAGTACCAGCACGACAACGAACGGCAACCAGGTCGCTTTAAAAACGCTGCCTTTCCAATCTGTCGCGTCCATGTCTTTCGATGCTTTGATCAGGCCCGAAGCCAGCGCAGCCTGGAATGCCGTTTCAGCAAATATCGCCGGAGCCTGATAGATCAGGTAAGCGCCCGCTCCGAAAATTCCAAGCACAAGCGCAATCAGCAACAGCAGTACAACAATCGCCAAACAGCCGTCATCACCTAAATCCAAATCAAAGCCGCCGCCACCTGATTGGCCAGACGACGACCCGAAGCTGAAGTTACCGCCGCCAGAAGGTGGCGCCGGATTGGCAGAATCCCCAAGCCAGGTTGAGCTTGAAGCCGTTTCGGCCCAACTGTCGCTTGCACCGCCTCCGCCTGAACTGCCTCCGCCGAAACCGCCCCAGTCGGAACTACTGCTGTTGCCAACTGGGCCTATGTCTAAATAAATTCCATCTCCGATTGAGCCGGATTGTGATTGGCGATTTTGGCTTTGCGAAACAAGCTTCCTGGTGCGTGGGCTGATGCCTATGTACCAAAGCCAAAGTCGCATTAGCAGGAAGAAAATCGCATAGGCAATGCAAACAGCAATCAGGTAACGCACAGGCATCAACCTGACGCCGAACATAAGCAGCAGCTTACTGGTGATGGTTCCTGAAAAACAGACAGCTCCCAGAATCAGCGTCATGTGAAAACGCACGAAGAAGTTTGTCAGCAGGCGATGTTTGAATTTAGGCTCGGTAATTCGTTC
The DNA here is from genome assembly GCA_017991275.1 of Acidobacteriota bacterium. GTDB lineage: Bacteria > Acidobacteriota > Blastocatellia > RBC074 > RBC074 > RBC074. The sequence continues at coordinate 384 of JAGNMH010000005.1, read as the reverse complement.
GTTCATAGAAAGCGTGAAGTAGCAATTTTTTTACCGGCTCTGGATTCAATCGTTGTTGTGCATTACTTGCGAGCGGTAGATGAAATGCGCGCGGCCAAAGCGGACTTCGCAACCGTCTTCGAGTTTTATTTCGCTGACTCGTTTTCCGTCAACGAATGTTCCGTTGCTGCTGCCCAGATCGTAAAGCGCGTATTCGTCGGCTTCGGCTACGACGCGGGCGTGGCGTTTGGAAGCCGATGGCTGTTCGATGACAAAGCCGTTGTTGAGCGTCCGCCCGATCAGAATTTCGCTTGCGCTCAAAATGTAAGCGATGCGCTCTTCGCCTTCGGGCGTGACCGTGACGAACTGTGGACGCGAATCCAGGTTTTCTTTCGCGGGAAGTTT
>JAGNMH010000304.1 GCA_017991275.1 Acidobacteriota bacterium | reverse complement strand
AACAATCCATCACAGACTTTGCCGATTGCCGGATCGAAGACTTGATAGGCTTCGTCGCCGGGGTTTTCAGGGTCAGGGTTCGGATTGCGAACGTACTCAGTGCCGGAGCAGGGAATTCCAAAAGTTTCATCAACACGGTCGCCGATGGCAAAAACCACGGAATCACATTCAATGTCGAAGTAAGTGCCCAAGCCTTTTGCTGATAAGGATTCACCGCGTTTTACAAGCTCGGTGTTTTCGACTCGCAAGGCTTTGACCCTGCCGTTTTCAACCACGACTTCGGTTGGCGAACTCAGAAAGCGGAAAAGCATTTTGCTGGGACTTTCGCCTTCTTTTGCTTTCGTGCCGCAATGTTTGGTCAGGTCTTTGCGAATAATGGTCAGGTCTTCGCCGACAGCTTCGAGTCTGGCACGTACTCGCTCAAGTTCAGCGTCAAACACCGTCAAATCCATATTGGCGGCAACGGCCTGAATCTCAACGTCCGTATAAGCTCGCTGAGCCGGGCCGCGTCGGGCGACGGCGATAACCTCTTTGACTTTCTTTTCGTGTACAAGCCAATGAGCAATGTCCACCATCACATTGCCTACGCCGATGATGGCCACGCGGTTGCCCATCTGGAATTCGCGTTTGGTGAACTCCGGCAAACCATTGAAGTGATAAACCAAATCCTTGGCGTGATAAACGCCTATGGCATTGTCGCCCGGAATTCCCAGAGCCTTGGTTCCTTGCGCGCCCGAAGCGACGACGATTGCCGATGGTTTCAGCAGGTCGCGGGCTTCATCCAGAGTTAGATCGGCTTGCTGGCCTACTTTAACGTGGCCGACGTAATGAATTTGAGGGTCAGCCAGAATTTGGCGGAACTGCTTTCTGACGCCTTCCTTCAACTTGTGCTTGTTGAAGTAAATGCCGTATTCGACCAGTCCGCCAGGTTTTATATCGCGGTTCAGGATGATGACTTCGTGACCGGCTTCGGCAAGTTTTCTGACTCCATAAATTCCCGCCGGGCCTGCACCGATAACGAGTACGAGTTGATTGCTGGGATTGCTCATAGTTGATTGGAGTAAGCAGAACAAGCTGGCAGCTTGTTTCATTGTTTACGCCGCCGTTCGTTGTTTTTGCGGCAGCGAAGTTTGTTGTTTAACGAACTCAGCAATTTCGCTGAGCGCGGCTTTTGATTCCGGTATTCCGAAAGCTACAAAGATTGGCCAAACGTGCGGAAGTGCATGCCACACGCGAAGGTCAACCGTAACGCCTTGTTGTTTGGCGCGCTCGGCCAGTCGTAGCGAATCGTCCAGCAGGATTTCAGTGTCGCTGACGTAAATTCGCATTGGCGGCAAACCACGCAAATCGCCATAAAGTGGCGAAACCAGCGGATCAGTCGGCGAAGCTTCGCCGTAATAAAGCGCAGCCACCTGGTGAATGCTTTTGCCTGACAACATAGGGTCAACCGGGTCGTTGGTGATAATTGAGTCCCCTGTTGCGGCAAGGTCAGTCCACGGCGAAAGCAGGAATGCCGCTGCAGGTAATCGCAAGCCGCGATCCCTGATCGCCATTAACGTTGCCACCGTCAATCCACCGCCCGCCGAATCTCCGCCGATGATGATTCGTTCGGGGCGTTCCTTTTCCAGCAACAGGCGATAGCCACTGACTGCGTCTTCCAGCGCCGCAGGAAATTTGTTTTCAGGAGCCAGGCGGTAATTTAATGCCAGAACTCTGGCTTCGGCTGCAATTGAGAGGTTGGCCGTAAAGCCTCTATGAGTTTTCGGAGAACAGGCCACATAACCGCCGCCGTGCAGGTAATAAACTGTGCGTCCGTTTTTGCCGCTTTCAACCCATTCACCGTGAACTCCCCAGTCCGTAATAGGCTGAATACGAACTTCGGCAGGCGGGTTAGGCCGCAGAAAATCCGGCGGTTCAAAAAGCTTACGAACAAGTCGCGCGCCTTCCTCTTCGTCAGAGACCTGTTTATTTGAGCCGCGCTTTATCAACAGGCGCGAAAAAGTAGAAAACAGTCTTGCTTGCCAGCTCGGCATGGGTGAGTCTCCTGCTTTGGGGCAATTGGTGGAAGGACAAGTTATTGAGCCAGTTTTTCCAATAGCTTACCCAACGGTTTCCAGTAATTGACCGGCATCAGTCGCTGAATTTTGTCAATCATCCAAGCGTCGGAACCGATCAGGATTTTTTCTTTATCGCCGAGCACGCCGCGAATAATTACGTCAGCGGCGGTTTCAGGCAACGTCTTTGCTACTTTGTCAAAAAACTGAATTTCTTTTTCCACTAACGATTTGTCTGTTCCGGCTCCAGCTTTTGCGTTGCGGGCGATGTTCGTCCGAATTCCGCCAGGGTGAACGCAACTGACTGTGACGTTGCTGCCTTTCAACTCGTGGCGCAGAGATTCGGTAAAACCTCGCACGGCGAACTTGCTGGCCACGTAAGCTGATTGACCGGGAGGCCCGATGATGCCAAACACCGAAGAGATGTTGACGATGTGACCTTGCGATTGCTGGCGCAGAATGGGCAGAAACATTTTCGTGCCGTAAATCACTCCCCAGAAATTGATGCTCATCAACCATTCGATGTCTTCGATGGCCAATTCTTCGACAGTGCCTCCGAGTGCAACTCCGGCGTTATTAATGACCAGGTGCGCTCGACCATGTTCAGCCAGAACTTCCTTGACGAAAGCCTGCATGCGTTCGCGGTCGGAAACGTCAACCAAGTGCGCAGTGATTTTGACTCCGGGTTTGGAGGCTAATTGTGCAGTTTCATTTAATTCAGCAGCGTTCACATCGGCAATTGCCAGTTGAGCGCCTTCGGCAGCCAGTCGAATTGCCAGCGATCGCCCAATGCCAGAGGCTGCGCCAGTGACCACTGCGACTGTGTTGTTGTCAATTTTCATAAGCTTAAGTTGAGTGACCACTTCAAATGACGTCATTTCAAAGAAAAGTTTAGGTTGCCAAGAGATGACGTTAAGAACTTGATACGTTTGACTGTGACACACTGCGAAGGAACCAGCACGACGAAAAACCTCTGATTGAAAATATGAATTCGAGCGAGGAAAGACGTGATGGAATTGCAGCGCGGAATTTATACTCTAGTTGAGCAGGTCGCAACTGAAAGTCAGTCAATGTCTGTTCCAGTCTATTTGCTCTGAGTGTCTTGTTCATCGCCAGTTCAGCAGTTAGAATCCGCAATCAATCAGACACGAGTGAACATCCGACAACTAGAATAAAACGGGTTTCGCACCATGCTGCTTTTCAGCGGATGGGCGGTTTTGTGCGAGGAACAGGAATTTTAGGAGTAGCCAGACAGAATGGACAATCAGAAGTCAGGAATCAATATCGAAGATGAAATGCGGCGTAGTTATTTAGATTACGCCATGTCGGTCATCATTGGGCGAGCCTTGCCCGATGTGCGCGATGGTTTGAAGCCGGTGCATCGCCGAATTCTTTACTCAATGAACGAGAAAGGATTGGTTCCCGGAAAGCCATACAAAAAATCGGCCAACGTCGTTGGAGACGTGCTTGGCGGTTATCACCCACACGGAGATACAGCGGTTTACGATTCAATGGTGCGAATGGCGCAGGACTTTTCGCTGCGCTATCCGCTAATTGACGGTCAGGGAAACTGGGGAAGTATTGACGGTGACAGGGCGGCAGCTTACCGATACACAGAAGCCAGGCTGGAAAAGATAGCCACGGAAATGCTGGCCGATATCGAAAAAGAGACCGTTAAATTCATCCCTAATTATGATGAATCGCGGCAGGAGCCAACCGTTCTGCCGACCCGAATTCCCAATTTGCTGATTAACGGTTCAGACGGAATCGCGGTCGGAATGGCGACGAAGATTCCTCCGCACAATCTCAACGAGATTATCGAAGCGACCGTCCATCTGATTCAGCATCCGAAATCCACAGTCGCCGAGTTGATGAAGATGGTTCCCGGCCCGGATTTTCCGACAGGCGGATTCATTTACGGGCGCGAAGGTATCAAGCAGGCCTACGAAACCGGGCGAGGCGTGATGCAACTGCGCGCGCGCGCGGCGATTGACCGCATTGGCAGAGGCGCCCAGGAACGAGATGCCATTGTCATCACTGAAATCCCTTTCCAGGTCAACAAGTCCAAGCTCATCGAAGACATCGCCAATTTGGTCAATGAAAAGCGTGTCGAAGGCATCAGCGAAATCCGCGATGAAAGCGACCGTGAATCCACTGCCCAGAAGAAAGTCCGCATAGTCATCGAACTGAAGCGTGACGCTATTCCGCAGATTATTCTGAACAAGCTGTACAAGCTGACGCAGATGCAAATCTCATTCGGCGTCATCAATCTTTCCATCGTCAATGGCCAACCCAGAGTTCTGACGCTGAGTGAAACGCTGGCGGAATTCATCGCCTTCCGCCGCGAAGTCGTGCGCAACCGCACGATGTACGAACTGAAAAAAGCCAAGCTTCGCGCGCACATCTTGGAAGGTTTGATTAAGGCGATTGACATCATTGACGAGATCATCAAACACATTCGCGGATCGAAATCTGCCGAAGAAGCCAAAGGCGGCCTGATCGCCAAGTTCAAATTCAGCGACATTCAAGCTCAGGCGATTTTGGATATGCAGCTTCGCCGTCTGGCCGCGCTGGAACGCCAAAAGCTGATTGACGAATACGAAGAGTTGATCAAACTGATCGCCGAACTGGAAGAAATTCTGAACAGCGAAACAGCTCTGCGCCGAGTGGTCATCAAAGAATTGCGCGAAGTTCAAAAGGTTTATGCCGACGAACGCCGCACCCAGATTGTTGATAGCGGAGTCGAACTGACGCTGGAAGATTTGATCGCCGACGAAGATGTGGTTGTCACGTTGACGCTTTCCGGTTATGTCAAACGGACACCGCTGACGACTTACAAATCACAGCGTCGCGGTGGCACTGGCCGTAAAGGAATGAGCACGAAATCCGAAGACGTAGTTTCGCATCTGTTCATTGCTTCGACGCACAGTTACCTGATGGTTTTCACGACCCAGGGGCAGGTTTACAAGCTTAAGGTTCACGAAATCCCGGATTCGCAAGCCGCCGGGCGCGGCAAAGCGATGGTCAATCTGATCAACCTGCCAACCAGCGAAAAAATTGCCAGCGTCATTCCAGTGCGTTCTTTTGCCGAAGGGCAATTCGCCGTCATGGTTACTCGCAAAGGTGTCATCAAAAAGACAGAGCTTTCCGAGTTTGCCAACATACGTTCGAACGGCATCATAGCCATCGGAGTTGACGAAGGTGATGAACTGATGTCTGTTGAACTAACCGACGGCAAAAGGAAAATCTTTCTGGCCACGCACGAAGGTCAGGCGATTTGCTTTGAAGAAGACCAAGTCCGCGATATGGGACGACAGGCTCGCGGTGTTCGCGGGATCACGCTTCGTGACCAGGATTATGTTGTCGGAGTTGTGGCCGTTTCAGGCGACCAGCAGATGTTGAGTGTCACAGAAAACGGTTTCGGCAAACAGACGCGATTGAGCGAATATCGTGTTACAGGCCGAGGCGGCAAAGGCGTTATCAACTTGAAGGTGACTGAAAAGACCGGCAATGTCGTTGCCGTCATGCCAGTTACCAAAGACAGCGAAGTGCTGATTATCACCAGCAACGGAAAGTTGATTCGAATTGAAGCCGAAACCATTCGCGCAACCGGTCGCAGCGCGCAAGGCGTAAAACTAATAGATGCCTCTGGGGATGACACCGTCGCCAGCGCATCGTTAGTTGAACAGCAAAGCGGCGAATTTGAAGACTAAAATAGAAATCACAAGGCAAAATTGACTGGCAGTAAGATGTTCAATTTGAAGGTTTTCAACTCTGACGGCACGAAATTCATTGGTACCGGCTTTTGCCTTTTGCCCTTTGTCTTTTGTCTGTTGATTTTTCTGGCGGGTTGTTCGAACAAAGCTCAACTTGAAAACGCTCAATCCGCCTGGGATGGCGGCGATTATGCTGCAGCCGCAGACCTATACGAAGAGTTTTTGAAGCTCAATCCGCAGAGTGATAAAGCAGCTTTTGCCCGATTACAGGCGGCAACAGTTTGTCGTCGGGATTTGAAGCAATATGATCGGGCGATTCAACATTATCTGCACTTCATTGAAGATTCTCCGAAATCGCCGGAGCTTTATCAGGCGCGACTGAGCCTGGCTGAGTGTTATGTTGCCACTCAAAAATTCCGCGAATCTATAGGGGAATATGAAAGCGCGCTTCCGGCGGCAACCGACAGCAAAGAAAAGCGCAGTGTCAGATTGAAGATCGCCGATCAGTATTACGAATTGAAAGATTTGGGGCAGGCACTGGCGGAGTACCAAAAAGTAATCAATGACTCTGCTTACGATGAATTGTGCGAAAAAGCCTACCTGCAGATTGGCGGCATTCATTTGTTGCGCGACGAATTTGATGAGGCGGTTCCGGCTTATCAAGTTGTCGTTCAACATACTCAAGACCCTCCGCTGAGACGCACGGCTAGAATTCGCCTGGCGGATTGTTACGAACGTATTTTTGAATACGACAAGGCTGTTCAACTTTTGAAAGAAACTGACCCTGATCCGGCATCGCCGAATTACATTCCGCAACGAATTGCCGCTATTCAGGAACAACAGCGTCAACGTAATCTTTCTCCGCAGGCAACTTTGAACTGGAAGAAGAAACAATAAACAAATCCCAAAGAGGAGCTTTTATGCCAATTTTTAATAACCGCGGTTCGTCAGGCAGACGACCATCTGGTTCAGGGTCTGGATCTGGTTCCGGCTCTGGCAGAGGCGGCAGACCCGGTGGTGGTGGTGGC
>JAGNMH010000303.1 GCA_017991275.1 Acidobacteriota bacterium | reverse complement strand
TGGCGCTGCAATCAGCGAAAGCAGCAAGACCAGGCTAAGTAGCAGTGAGAATGTTTTACGGGTTTTCATACGAGTCCTTTTCAAGTGAGCGGGAGTTGGAAAGTGTCAGTGTTTGCCGTTGTGGTTGCTGATGTGATTTTCGACGACGTTGATGAGAATGTTTAACCGCTCATCGGTTGCAGCCATTTGTTTATCGGTTTGTTTTTGAGCTTTACCCAATTCGGCGATGATCTTAAATGCGTTGACGCTTGCTTCAGTCAATTGTTCAAGTACTTCCTGATGCACGGCCTGCACTGCGTCAATGTCTTTCATTCGCTGTTCATGTCTTTCTTTCAGCAAGTCCATATCAACCGAAAATTTGGCCTGTTGTTCGACGATGAAGTTCATCGCGTTTTCCATCTGTTCTGGTGTCATAAATTCCTCCGAAAGTTTATTCAGGGGTGGCCAACTGTGGCGCGGATTGTAGTGACAGAGGCAGGTGTCGTCAATTTTCAACTCTCAATTTTCGGCCTTAATTTTCTGAAGGATAGAGCCGCAAAAAGAAGTCTTCGATCTGGCCGGCGACATCGCGTCCGCCTTCCAGCAGGTCAGTGATTTGCGCCCGGCAATCTTCGGCGAATTCGCGGTCGCTGATGTTCATGACGCTGGGCAGGACGTTGTAAGCTGCTCCGCGAATGGCAGTTACAGCCAGTTGGGCGCTCAGCGCCAGGTCTGAAAAGCCACCGGCGTTTCCCATTTCGTAAAGCTCGGTCAGGATTTCCAGCACCTGCATGGCGCTTTCGGCAATTCGCAAAGGAACTGCGACTGCGTTCTTGGTCGCCTGTTCTATGGCCATTGAGCGCGACAGTTTTTCGGCGTCGCTTTCGCGCGGCAAAGCCATGGCATCCAGCACCCGTTCGCGGCCTTCGACTTCCTCTTTCATCGCCAACTGCAAATCGGCGCCCAGTTGTTCCAACCGTTCCAGCATATTGCGGATTTCGTCTTGAACCGAAGGTTTGTGGCTGGCGGTCAGGTTTCCAACCATGACGGCCAGTTCGGTTGCCAGCATTCCGGCATAAGCCGCGATGCTGCCGCTTTCAGGCGTCAAGCTTCCGGCGGCTATTCCTCCGGCGGCAATGACACGAGCCTGTGGTTCTTCGGGTTGAGCAGGCTGAGTTTGTGCTTCAGGTTCTGGCGTGTCGAAATCTTCAATTTTCGCGTCGTCTTTCAAGCCAGCGCCGATTTCAGGAAAGCTTTCAGCCAACGCCGCGTGCAGCCGGTTTTCCAGCACCAAATCTTCGCTGAAGTTTTCCAGTTGCAGGTAAAACTCGCTGCTGGCGTTTAGCGCGGCTTGGGGAATCAGCCCAACGATTTCGCTGCTGGCGATAGCCACGCCGTACCGTTCGGCTTCGCGTTTGACCAGGTCGAAGACGCGAAAGACGGGCGTGGCTTCGTAGTTGACCAGATTCATCGAAACCTGAACTCGATGGCGATTTCTCAACTGCATTGCCAGAGCTTTGACGTTCTGCAAGCCTCCGCTGCTGCCGCGCACGGCTTTGGCGATTTTCTTGGCGATGGCCAAATCTTCGGTCACCAGGTTGATGTTGAAAGCGATCAGAGGATTGCGAGCGCCAACCGCCATGGCTCCGGCGGTCGGATGAATCTGGCGAGGGCCGAAGTCGGGTTTGCGGTCAGGATGAAAAAGAATCTCTTCGCGTATGGCTTCGAACTCGCCGCGCCGGACGTTGGCCAGGTCAACCCGATCCAACCGCGTCGCCGCTTGTTCGTAAAGAAAGACCGGAATGCCAAGCTCTTCAGCAATGCGCGCTCCGGCTTTTCTGGCCAGGTCAACGCATTCTTCCATCGTTACGTTTTTGATCGGGACGAACGGCAGCACGTCCAGCGCGCCCATTCGCGGATGCTCGCCGTCGTGTTGATTCAGGTCAATCAACTCAATCGCCGTCGCCGCTGCTCGAATCGCAGCCAGCAACACGCCTTCGGGTTCGCCTGCAAAAGTTATTACCGAACGGTTGTGGTCGGCGTCCATCGTTCGGTCAAGCACGGCTACGCCATCTACCGAAGTGATTGCCGCCGCGATCAATCCGATCTTTTGCGCGTCGCGGCCTTCGCTGAAATTGGGGATACATTCGACGATCTTTTTCATAAGGCTGAATCGTCATGTGGAGTGCGACGCCTTTGGCGTAGCTTTGGTAGTCGGTTAATACGAATTGTCTTCCGCAGAAAGACCAAAGCTACGCCAAAGGCGTAGCACTCCAAATTTTTTACCGCTCCACTTTGCTCGCGCCTGAAGCCGCCGCTGGGGCGGGCGTTTTCTTCAGGTATTTGTCGTACCAAGCCAGATAACGTTCATAGCGATCTCGCGCGTAGCTCGGTCGTTGAATCCCGTGAAACTCGTTCGGATAAATCACCAATTGAGTTTCAATCCCCAGGCTTCGCAAGGCTTGATACATCTGTTCGCTGCCGGAAATCGGGACATTGAAATCCTTTTCGCCGCCTAAAAACAGAGTAGGCGTTTTGATGCGGTCAGCGTGCAGGAACGGGTAAGACAGTTTTTGGTACGTCTCCCAGGATTGGGGATTCCAGGGCGGGCCGATCTCGTTGTCGTACTGAGTGATGTAATGGTCAGTGCCGTAATACGAAACTGTGAACGCAGTGCCTGCGCCGCTGGCTGCCGCTTTGAAACGATTGTCGCTGGCAATCAAGTAATCGGTCAGGATGCCGCCGTAACTCCAACCGCCCACGCCTAGTTTGTCGGGATCGGCAACTCCCATTTTGACGACTTGATCCACAGCGGCGTGCAAGTCTTCGACTTCGTAATGTCCCCAGTCGGCGAAAATCGCGCGCGAAAATTTCTGGCCACGGCCTGAACTGCCGCGATAGTTGACGGCCAACACTGCGTAACCATTCGCCGCGAAGAGTTGCCGTTCAAAGCTGAACGAATGTTGATCCTGTCCGTTCGGTCCGCCGTGAATCCTCAGCAGCATCGGAACTTTGGTACCTTTGACGTAGCCAACCGGATAAGTCAGCAAGCCGTAAACGTCCGTGCCGTCTTTGCTTTTGCAGGCGATTTCTTCTGTCTGGCCAAGATCAAGTTCGGCAAACAGTGCGTCGTTCAGATGAGTAATCTGCCGCAGTTTTCCGGCTTCAACCGCGTTGATTTCAGTGTATTTGGAATTGCCGCCAGCCAGCGCGATGGTGTGATTGGATTCGGTCGTCAGGCTTGAAACCACAATCGGCGGATTCATCAACCGGTCAACTTTGCCGCTGGCCAGCGTGACTTGCGAAGGGTAAACCGAGCGGTTGTCAGTCACCGAAAAGCGAATCGCTTTGCCGTCGGCGGTGAAGCTGGGCGAAGAAACTCCGCGATCAAGAGCTTCAACCGAAGGCAATCGTTTCGGAGCCGCGCTGCCATCGGACGGAACAATCGCCAGATGATCCATGTTGTAAGCGCCCCATTTCTTTTCATCGCTTTCAGTAAACGCAATCCATTTGCCGTCGGGACTCCATTCAAATCGCCCACGTCCGACTCGGTTGGCCGCCGTTGTCAGCAGTTTTTCAGCCGCGCCGGCCTTGGCTTCCGCAACGAATAATTGGCCATCAGGATCACGATCAGGGTCGGCGTTGTGGTTGCTGAAAAACGCAATGCGCGAACCGTCCGGCGACCACGAAGGCGAGCCTTCATCAGTTTTAGCAGTCGTCAATCGGTCGAGCTTTTTGGTTTCAATGTCGAACAGGTAAATGTAACTGTGCCGCCCCGAAGTCAGATAGCCCTGAACGTCCTGTTTGAATTTGTAACGATCCAGCACGATTGGCTTCGGCGGTTTGGGTTTGCCGCCAGCTTCCGCCGCCGCTGCGTTGGCTTCGGCTTCCGGGTCAGGATCGCCAATGGTCAAAGCCAGCCGTTTGGAATCCGGCGACCATTCGTAACTTTGCAAACGGCCTTTGACATCGGTCAACTGAAAGGCTTCGCCGCCGCTGCGGTCGAGCAGCCAAACCTGACTGCCTTTGGCTGCGCCTTTGCGCGAAGACGTGAAGGCTAGATATTTTCCGTCCGGGCTGAAACGCGGCGAAGATTCGCTTTCCTGGCCGGAGGTTATCTGTCGCTCGCCTTTACCGTCATAACCGACCATCCAAATGTGCGCGGAGCTTTTGTCTTCTTTGGCGTCAATCTGTGAAACGACAAACGCGATGGTTTGGCCGTCTGGCGACAATTGCGGGTCGCGGACTTCGCGCAAACGCGGAATGTCGTCCAGCTTGATCGGACGTTTGGCCGTCTGAGCTGACAGCGCGATTGTTAAGGCTAACAGTACGAATAAAATCTGAGAGAACTTTCGTGTGAACATAATGCTTTCTCGCTCGCCTCCTGATTTAGGTTTAGTTAGATCGCTTTGCGATTGGATGTATGGTGTGGAGCGGATTCTTTATCCGCTCCACAATTGCCAACGGAGCGGATAAAGAATCCGCTCCACAATTTGCCATGCACTCAATCGAAAACTGACCTAGGAACGGGTTTTCAACGATGAATCCTGATTCGTGATTGTTGAAGAGATTGTGTTTTCATCGCAAAAGCTCTGATAAACAACACCGTCATGCTCCCCAGCCAAAGATAAAATCCAATCCGCAGTCGAACCAATGACGTGTTGTTGATTTTACTTTCGTCCGCAGGCAGTGGAATGACGAAAAGCAGCAAAGTGTTGAGCGCAAAAAACAGCGCCGTTCCCAATGAGATCAACGCCACGCTCCACTTTTGGAGCGCGAATGCCGTCGCACCGATCAGCCATAATGGATTGGCAAACCAGGCAAGCTGGCCAACCAGAACTCCCATCCATCCAAGAATCAGAATCCGCAATCCGTACCAGTTGGCATCGCTTTTCTGTGACATTTCCAGGCACGGGGTGGCACAAGCCATCACGAACAAGAGCAAACTGATGCCAACGAAAAGGTGATTGCGACCAGGTTCAGTAGTTGCGCCTTGAGTCATATCAGGCAATGGTATTTGTGCGGGGGAGTGGAAATGGTAGTTGGAAGACGTGGATCACGCCTTCCAACTTATCTGCTGTTATGCGCGTTTCCCGGCTGGTGACGCACTAAGTCCGGCCAACAGCCCTTTGGTGTAGCCCAAAGTTTCAGTCAGCCCGGCCAATGGGTCTTTGCCGTCTTTTTCGTATTCGTAACCGGCCAACGCCTGATAGTTGATTTTGATCAGCGCCGCCAGGATGGATTTCAGGTTCAGAATTCCGCGCCCGCCTTCGATTGGCGTGTTGCGATTGCCCAGCGCCGAAATATCTTTCAAGTGAACATCGTACAAACGATCTTTGCATTTGATGATGGCTTCTGCCGGATCAACTCCCGCACGTGCTGTATGGCCAACATCAATGCAAAGGCCGATTCGCTTGTCGAATTTTTCAACGGCCTTCCACACGTCGTACGGAGAAGGGAATTGTTTGTCTTCCGGTCCATGGTTGTGAATGGCCAGCTTGATGTCGAACTCCTTGACCATTTTGTCGAGCAGCGGCACGGCGTCCGTCGGAGGCGCGCAGACGATGGTTGTGACTCCGATGTCGCGCGCGTATTCAAAAGCTCGGCGAACATCGGCTTCGTCGTTTTTCATGCCGACATTGCCCACGCTCAAGGGAATCATACCGGCATCGCGGAACATCTTTGCGCGAGCCTTGCGCTCTTCGGGTGTGTGCGACAGGTCAATGTGATTTTTGACGTTCTTGATCGAAATGTACTTCACGCCTGCGCGCTGCAAGCCTTTGATCGTTTCTTCAATCGGCCATTCGCGGAAAGTGTAAGTCGCCACGCCAATTTTCAGCCCGCGCCAGGGATCGGTTGCGGCAGTTTGTGCGGCTGCAAATTCCGGCAATCCGGCAAACGGCAAAGCCGCTGCCGACAATGCGCTTAATTTCAGCCAGTCGCGTCGAGAAAAGTTATTCATCGTTTTTGTCTCCAGGTTGTTGTGTCAGTACCGCGACCGGTAGGGAGCGAGGCGTTGCCAATATGCTCATTGCTGAGCAGGTGCTCCCTATCGGTCGCGGTACTGATTTATGTTTGAATCAATTGTCTGTGAGCTTTGAAAGCTTGCTCTAAATCGCGGACGGTTTGATCGTGTAACGTCTGCATTCGTTGATAAAGACGCACGTGGCCGGCGTTCGGCTTCGCTCGCGTAGTTTCGTCCAGCGCGATGTATTTGCGGCAAAGCTCTTCGATGCTGACCGACTGGCCTTGCTGTTTGCCGAAAGCCCACAAGGCCTGAACCGCCGCGCCGACTGCTGCGCCTTCTTCACTGGCCACGCAAACGACTTCGGCGTTGAAAACATCGGCCATGATTTGCCGCCAGATTGCGCTTTTGGCTCCGCCGCCCGTTGCTCGAATTTCCGTCGGGTTAATGCCGAGTTCGCGAAAGCGATTCAACCCGTAATTCAAACCCAGCGTAGTTCCTTCCATCGCTGCGCGAGCAAAGTGAGCTACAGAAAAAGTTTTGTCTCTCAAACCGAAATACACGCCTGTGCCGTCCGGCGAATTCGGTGTGCGTTCGCCCTCGAAGAAGGGAATCAGCATCAATCCATCGTTGCCAGCCGGAACCGAAGCGGCGGCTTTCGACAGGTCTTCGTGCGAAAGGTTGAATCGTTCACGTACCATCTCCGTCGCCACCGTCACGTTCATTGTGCAAACCAGAGGCAACCATTTGCCTGTGGAATCGCAAAACGCCGCGACTTCGCCTTGCGGATCAATCACCGGTTTTTCAGCGCAGGCGTATATCGTTCCCGAAGTTCCCAAACTGACTGTCACGACTCCGGGAGCG
>JAGNMH010000302.1 GCA_017991275.1 Acidobacteriota bacterium | reverse complement strand
CGCTATCGGCCCGCGGGTATTCGTGTATTCACCAAACCCGTCATGCTTTTTATGTAGCCGGAGTCGCAATGGCCGGACTGATTCTGTACGTACTTTACTCCATGGTGAGCTGGTCGGCACATGGCATAAACACCTATCTGTCCAAGAAATACAAAAGCGGGAAAGCGCCGATTATCGTCACTCAAGCCGGGCAAAATCCAAACGATTTCACTACCACCACTGCAAAGTACCTGCCCGGGTTTCAGGCGGAAAAAGTATGGATGGTTGAGCGCACCAACGAATTCGAACGTTACAGCAATGGTTGCAGAATCCTGACCAGCCACGAAACTGACAATCACCAGCGTGCCTACTTTTTGATCCCGCGCGGCTCTGACGCCGAAAGCGGCGAACTGCGTCACAACCCCATCGGCATCGTCTATCACACAAACGAAGGCGACATGGCTCAATTTTCCAGTGACAACAACGACTCGATCCTGAAGAATTCAAAAGGCGCATTGGGTTATATCCGGGACATCAAGGCATACAATTACTTGATTGATCGTTACGGCGAAATTTATCGTGTTGTGCGGGATGATCACGCGGCGCATCACGCCGGTCATTCAATCTGGGCTGACAGCAAATACGATTATGTGGGACTGAACGAGAGCTTTTTGGGAATTTGTTTTGAATCGAAGTTCAATGGCGAATCGCTTCAGGAAACATTGACCGAAGCGCAGATCACCGCCGGACGTGCGCTGACCAATGTCTTGCGCAGCAAATATAATATTGATGACGCTAATTGCACGACTCATGGTTTGGTGTCGGTCAATCCAGACAAGATGTTGATAGCTTTTCACCACGATTGGGTTCGTAATTTCCCATTCGAGGCGATGGGATTGTCAGATAAATACAAAACTTCTCCTGCAAACATGGCTGATTACGGCTTCACATACGACGAAGAAATTTTGGACAAACTCGACCGAACTCTTTGGCCCGGAGCTATAGCCGCCGAAGACGAGTTCAACAAACTGGCTGAAAAATTACGCGCTAACGTCGAAGTCCTGAGAAGGAAATTACGAGACCGTTATCTTTCCCAACTGGAAAAAACTCGCAGACTGCGGCTTGATGCAAACGGAAAAACGATTGTTGCATCACAGTCGTCTGGTTCGGCAGACTCAGCCGAAACCGGCAACCATAATTGAAAACCCATTAGGCGAACCGGAAACGCAATTAAGCTCCAGTTTGCTCCTGCATTCATACGGCCACCATCGCTGGCCGCTTCTGGAAATAAACCAACCAACAAAAATAGTATCGGAGGAAAAATGGCTGAAGAGAATAAAACAAAAACTGCTGAAAATGGTGAAGGTGACGTCACTGCATTGGGACTTGATGTCGGAACCAGCCGCATAGTCATGGCTGGCGGAGCCAGCGGCCATAAAGCCCAAACACAGCTTAACGCTTTCGTCGGAGTTCCCTACTCGAAAATGACCGAAGCCATCCTGCAACAGAACAAGATGGTTTATCACCGCAATGGAAAAGAGCTTTATGTTTTCGGCGCAGACTCCGAACGTTTCGCCAGCTTTTTCAACGCGGTCCCGCGACGCCCAATGCAATACGGCGTACTCAATCCGCAGGAGCCAATGGGACAGCAAATCATCCAGGCGATCATCGAATCCGTAGTCCCGCGCGCGAAAAAGAACGAACTGCTTTGCTTCAGCGTTCCCGGCAAAGGCGAAGGCGCTGACACCAATCTGGTTTATCACGAAGCCATTCTGAAAAACTTCCTGCAATCTCTGGGCTACGAAGCCAAAGCTGTCAACGAAGGCCTGGCTGTGGTTTTTGCCGAGCTGCAAAATGAAAACTTCACCGGCATAGGCATCAGTTGCGGCGGAGGCATGTGCAACGTTTGCGTCGCCTTCCTGTCAGTTCCAATGCTGACTTTCAGCATTCCGATTGCCGGCGATTATATTGATAGCAGCGTGGCCTCGGTCGTTGACGAAACCGTCACCCGCGTCCGTCTGGTCAAAGAAGAGTCGCTGGATTTGTCGCGTCAGCCGAAAGACAAAATCACCAGCGCGCTGCACATTTATTACGAGGAAGTCATCAATACGCTGGTCGAAAAACTGCGCGAAGAGTTTGAAAACTCGAAGCAACTGCCGAAGCTCGACCGCCCGATGCCAATCGTGCTTTCCGGCGGCACGGCTCGCCCGCGTGGCTTCCTGCAAAAATTCGAAGCGGCAGTCAAGACGGGCGGCTTCCCTTTCCAAATTTCCGACGTGCGCATGGCCAGCGATCCGCTGACGGCCACGGCTCGCGGCTGTTACATCGCCGCCATGTCTGAAATCAGGTAATCCGATACTGTACCGCGCGCGTAAAGCGGTAACTCTTAAACCTATCGCTTGCTTACGTGCGCAGTACTGCAACAACAAAAGGGCAAAGTTAGTTCCGCTGGCTTTGTCCTTTTCCTCATTCAAGAGGTTCACAGAATGAACTCCCCGTTTCCACCCTACCGCGATGTCACTGTCGGCTCTCTGCTGACGCACTTAGCCGAATCCATTCCCTACAGCGAAGCTCTGGTTTATTCCAACCCAAACCTGAAATTGAGTTTCGGAGAACTTGAAGCCGAAGCGCGGCTTGTTGCTCGCGGCCTGATGGCTTGCGGAGTCGAGCGCGGCGAGCGAGTTGCGCTCTGGGCTACAAACGTTCCCGAATGGGTTGTCCTGCAATTCGCGCTGGCCAAAATCGGAGCCATTTTGGTGACGGTCAACACCAGCTTGCGCGCTCACGAAATGGAGTATCTGCTGCGCCAAAGCGAAGCCGCAACCGTCATCACCATCAGCGGGTTCAAGGATGTGGATTACGTCGGGGTGTTGCGTGAAATCGGAGCGATTGGGGGCAAGCTGCCGGACTTGAAGCGCGCCATCTTCATCCCCCGCGGCGAAGAATCCTGTCCAGATGACTTGATGCCTTACTCAGCCTTGCGCGAACAAGCTGCCGAAGTCGGCGAAGCCGAACTCAACGCGCGCGGAGCTTCCGTCGGCTTGGATGATGTCATCAACATGCAATACACCTCCGGCACGACTGGTTTTCCAAAAGGCGTCATGCTCAGCAGCCGCAACATCGTCAACAACGGTTATTGGATGGCGCAAGGTTTGGGTTATACGCCCGAAGATCGTTTGTGTTTGTGCGTGCCATTGTTTCACTGCTTCGGCTGCGTGATTGGAGTGCTAGGCGCTTACACGCACGGAACCTGTCTTTGCCCAATCGAGTTTTTCGACGCTCGTAAAGTTCTGGAAACCGTCGAGCGCGAACACTGCACTTCGCTTTACGGAGTGCCGACGATGTTTCTGGCTGAAATGGACGACCCGGAATTCTCGCGCTTCAATCTTTCCAGCCTGAGAACCGGCGTGATGGCTGGCGCGCTCTGCCCAGAAGCCTTGATGAAACGCACCATCGCTGAAATGAACCTCAGCGAAATCACGATCATTTACGGCCTGACCGAAGCTTCGCCCGGCATCACGCAAACTCGCCGAGACGACACGCTGGAACATCGCACACAAACCGTCGGCGAAGTCCTGCCCGAAATGGAAGTGAAGATTATTGACCCGGCGACGGGCGAAACGCTTGGCGTGGATCAACACGGCGAGCTTTGCGTTCGTGGTTACAACGTCATGCTCGGTTATTACAACAACCCTGAAGCGACCGCCAAAGCGATTGACGCCGACGGTTGGCTGAGAACCGGCGATCAGGCGACACTGGACACCGAAGGTTATGTCCGCATCACTGGCCGCATCAAAGACCTCATTATTCGCGGCGGAGAAAACATCTCGCCCAAAGAAATCGAAGATCATCTGCGCCAGCACCCGGCGGTTTCGGACGTTTATGTTTACGCCATCAAAAGCGAATTTTTCGGCGAAGAAGTCGGCGCGGCTGTGAAGCTGAAAGCTGGCGAGACGGCTCCCAAAGAAGATTTGGAAGAAGAGTTGAAAGCTTTTTGCCAGGGCAAAATGGCGCGTTTCAAAATTCCGCGCTACTGGCGATTCGTCACGGATTTCCCGATGACGGCTTCCGGCAAGATTCAGAAATTCAAGCTGCGCGAAACGCACGAACAAGAACTGAGCAAATAAAGAAACTTATCCACGAAGCCACACGAAGAGGACACGAGGACAAGGAAGAAGAAAACAGGATTTACAAGATTGAACTGGATTGATCTTGCCCAACTTCTTAATCCTGTTGAATCCTGTAAATCCTGTCTAAAAATTCTTCCCTTCGTGTTTTCTTCGTGTCACTTCGTGGACAGGTTTTAGAGGGCTGAAGAAATGACCATCACACGCGAAGAGTTCCGTTACTGGAAAACCATCGAAGTCCGCTGGGGAGACATGGACGCTCAAGGCCACGTCAACAACACTGTGTACTTCACTTACTGCGAATCCGCGCGCGTAGAGTTGCTGCGAAAGATCGGTTTCAAAGGCAAACAATCAGGCCTGACTGAAGGCCCGACGCTTGTTCACGCCTCCTGCGATTTCAAGAAGCAAGTCGTTTACCCAGCCAAACTCGACATAGGCATCCGCGTAGACCGAATAGGCGAACGCAGTTTCAAAATGATTTACGGCCTCTTCTTTCACGGCACAGAAGAACTGGCAGCCACAGCCACCAGCATCAACGCCTGGGCGAATTACGCCGAAGGCCGCTCGGTCGAATTGCCTGAAGAAATCCGCGCGGCGTTGACTGGATATGAGTGATCGTTCAACGGAGGTTTTGAAATAAGAAAGTTCAGCGAGACCTCACTCAACCGCCAATTCGTTAAACAGCCAAGCCCGCGCAAAATTCCAATCGCGCTCAACAGTCGCGGTTGAAATTCCAACGACCTCTGCTGTTTCGGCAATTGTCATCCCACCGAAAAATCTCAGTTCGACGATTCGGCTGTGCTGAGGTTTATTCGCAGCCAGTTTGTTCAAAGCTTCATCCAGCGCCAGCAAATCAATTTCCGGTGGATAACTGACCGGCTCAACTCCTGTCATAGAAACACGCGGAGTGCCACCGCCTCGTTTGTCTCTGTGTCGCCGCTTCGCATCGTCAATCAGCAGTTCGCGGATGATCTTTGCTGCCAGGCCAAAAAACTGTGCGCGACAATGCAAATTGACTTGTCCCTGATTCATCAGCCGCAAATATGCTTCGTTGACGACTGCGGTTGGTTGCAAAGTCAGATTGTCGCCGTGTTTTCGCAAATGATGCCGCGCCAGCTTTTTCAACTCGTCATAAATCAACGGCATCAATTGATCCAAAGCGTTTGCATCGCCATCACTCCATAGTTTCAGCAATTGTGTGATTTCGCCCGACATCAAGTATTCCTCCTGGCCAAAGTACCCGGCAAACAGTGAAAAGCTCGCGCTCGCCTGACAATCGTCGTTTGTTTTTTTGGTGTGAATGTTGGGTCCCTAACAACCGAAGGCAGTTTAACAAAGAAATTTTGCCCTCACAATTTTTTGCCGATGGTGAGGGAGTTTTGCGTAGATTGTCGGTTGTCAAAATGCCGAACAGTTCAACAGCAGGTCGCCATACCTTGCAAGGTCATGGCGGCCAAAACTTAAACCGCAAATTCAGACCAAAGGAGTAACCACCATGAAAAAACTCGTATTGCTGATCGCCACACTTTTCCTAGTCACCGTCGCCGCCAAAGCGCAAGATCGCGCCACAACCAACAACGGCATCTGGGTCATCACGGAGTACAAATTCAAACCCGGCCCGGACAACGCGCAGAATTACATCAAATTTCTGCGCGAACATCGCGTTCACATTCTCGCCGAGCAAAAGCAGCAGGGATTGATTCTTGATTACAAATTCTTCCACAACGACACGACCGGCGGCCCGAACGAAGCGCAACTGACCGAGGCCATTTGCTTCCGCAATTACAACGATGCACTCGACGCCGGTAGCAACGAAGAACTGATGAAGAAACGACGCGACATTTGGATCAAGCACTACGGCTCAATGGAGAACATGCAAAAAGTCGTTGAACCGAACCAAAACTACATCGAAGTCATACGCAGAACCGTGCTGCACGAAACGACCATCGCCCCGGCCAAACCCGCCGGTGCAGGCAATTGAACAACCTGTGCCGTGTCGCTGACAAACCACTCACCAACCAATGAAGAAAGACCTCTCACGAGGTCTTTCTTCAAAACCTTAATCATTCTGCAATCCAACAAGGAGACAAAACATGAATATCATTCCTGGCGCAAGTTGGCTCGGCCTCGGATTCAACTTCCTGGACGGGTCTGATCTTTCATCCGCCAACGCTTCGATCCTCACCCCGGTCAGCGGTGCGAGCGGAGCGCCTTACACTGACCCAAACACTGGCAACAACTTATACCGTGCCCAACAATGTTGCAGTCAGTAACGGCACCGGCAATCAGACCCAATCGGCTCAGGTCTTCGTCGCCAAAAGCCAAATCGAGAAGTTCAGCCTGAATATAGGACCCAACGGCCAACAAGAATCAGGTGACTTCTTCGCAAACGCGACTGTGCCTCTGACTCCTCCAATTGGGCAAGGCAGTTATACGCTGGCTGGCTTGAACCAATCAGCAATGACCAAAACTGCTTAAAGCATGTTGGGAAATTAGCGCCAGAGGCGCGGCCTGTTTATAGAAATGACGTATTCGTTCCCCCAAGCTCCGTCGGAGCTAAAAAGGGATTCGTATGGAGCTGGCTGAGTCTCAGTAATCCGCCAGCCCGACCTTGCGTAATAATTCTTGAAAGCGTGGTTCGGCGCGTAGCGCATCATAACCAGGTTCGGCTTTGAGAAATTGCATTTGGGAATCGTGAACTGAATAAGCT
>JAGNMH010000301.1 GCA_017991275.1 Acidobacteriota bacterium | reverse complement strand
GATTGCCAATCGTTTGGCCGGCGACCCGCTGGGAGTTCTGCAATCGCCATTGGCAATTACATCCAGCCCCGCGCCTTACAACCCATCAAGCGACAGTGGAAATCTGCAAGGTCGCCGCCGCTGGGGAGATTATTCGTTTACCAGCGTTGACCCTTGCGACGATATGACCCTGTGGACGGTGCAGCAATTCACTGATGCCGCCAATTCTTACGGATTGCGCGTGGCCAAAATTCCAGCGCCGCCGCCTGCCGTGCCAGCTTCGGCCAATCCGCCATCGGTTGCCGCCGGTTTGAGTTCTGTCACCGTGACGATTACAGGGCTTTCTGCCGACGGAGCAGGTTTTTACGATCCGGGTGAAGCGTTTAATTGTCGTTTGCGAGCAAGCGCGACCGGCGGAGTCGTGGTCAACAGCGTCGGTTACATCAATCCGACAACGGCTGTCCTGAACATTACGACCGTCAACGCCACAGCCGGAGCAAAATCAATAACCATCACGAATCCCGACGGCCAGACAGCCACCGGCGTCAACATTTTGACGGTTGGTAATTGCCCTTACGTGGTTTCGACAAACACCTCCGCGTTTACAGGGGCTGGCGGGACAGGGACGATCAGCGTGGAAACGGCAACTGCTTGCGGATGGACGGCAATAAGTAATTCCGGCTTCATTGCCATTAACTCCGGCTCGGTTGGCAATGGAAACGGAATTGTCAGCTTCACTGTCGCGCCGACCACTGGCTTGGCCCGCATCGGTACGATTTCGGTCGCAGGGCAAACCGTCACGATTAACCAAAGCGCAGGAAACGGTTGCGCATACACGCTGACTCCGGCAGCGAAAAACTTTCCGGCCACTGGAGGATCTGGGAGCTTCACAGTCGCGGCGGCTTCTGAATGTACCTGGACTGCGACAACGCCAACCGGCAGCGATTCATTTATCAGCGTTTTGTTCACCAGCGGCGGTCAGGGAAATGGAACCATCAACTTCACTGTCGCGGCCAACGATCAGCCGATACAACGAGCCGGAATTATTATGGTCGGCAATCAGACCTTCAATGTGACTCAGGATGCCGCGCCGTTTGAGTTGGCGGTTGACGATGGAGGTTTTGAAACTGCGGCAGGTATTTCAACCGGCGGAACTTCGTATCGAGTCAACCGCCTGACTCCGGCGTTTTACCCGGCAACGATCAACGCCGTTTCGATTTACTTCCCTGACAACGCCAGCTTGCGCGTGGGCGATCAGTATTCGGTTGTTATTGCTTCGAATACTGATGGCGACACGAACATTGACGGGCTGACTTTTCAAACGACGGCGGCTCAGGTGCAACAGGTCGGAGCCTTCAACGTGGTCAACGTCCCGCCTGTAACAATCACGTCGGGAGATTTTGTCGTCGGCCTCAAGCTGACTCAGGCGGAAAATGTTTTCCCCTTTGCCCTGGACACGACAAAATCGAAAACGCGTTCTTACCGTTCGCTGGACGGAGTAACTTTCGAGTTGATTGATTCACTGGGTTCGTTTGGCAATTACGGCATTCGCGCCAGATTGATGCGACCGCCCAAGTTAATCATCAGCGCTGGTTCCGCATTGGTTGCCGAAAGCTGCCTGCCAGCGAACAAGGCCATTGATCCGGGCGAAACCGTGACGGTCAATCTTTCGTTGGGCAACAACGGATCGAACAGCACTCAGAATTTGACGGCGACGCTGATGCCTTCCGCAAACGTCATCACCGGCGAACAAACAAAAGCTTATGGTGCAATGGCGACCGGAGCGACAGCCGTCACACGCCAGTTCACCTTCACTGCCAGCGGAGCCTGCGGCGGAATTCTGCCTGTAACTTTGAGCTTGAAAGACGGCGAACAGGATTTAGGCGTTGTAACTTTTAACTTCACGATGGGCGCAATTGGCACGACGACTCAAACATTCAGCTATGCCGGCGAAGCCATGAAAATTCCCGACGGTGATTCGCGTGGAGTCAGCTTGCCGATTATCGTCAGCGGTTTTACCAGCAACATCGCCGATTTGAATTTCCGCATTGACGGCACGCAATGCACCTCCAACTCCGGAGCAACAGGCGTTGGCGTGGATCACAATTGGGTCGGCGATCTGGTCTTTCGCCTGACTTCGCCCGCCGGAACAACCGTGACGATCATCAGTCGTCCCGGAGGCAGCGGCAACAGTGGGAAAAATTTCTGCCAGACGGTTCTGGATGACGATTTGCAAAGCGCGATTTCAATTAATTCCATCGCTTCGAACGGCCCGACTCCCCAGGGGCCGCCTTACACAGGCACATTCAAACCGGCAAACCCTTTGTCTGCTTTCGACGGTGAAAATCCGAACGGAACCTGGACGTTGACGATCATTGACGCTTTCGCCGGAGACAGCGGCAATGCTCGCGCTTTTTCTCTACAACTGACCGGCTTTACATGTTGCCAGACCGGTTGCTTGGATATCGCAGGCCTGACTCCAAGCCGTGGCGCTGTCGGCAGTCAGGTGACGATTACTGGCTCCGGGTTCAATGGAGTGAATTCGGTCAAGTTCGGCGATGTGCCCGCGACCTTTAATATCAACAGCAACTCTTCGATCACAGCCACTGTTCCAAACGGAACGCGCTCAGTTCCGATTGTCTTGAACAAACCCGGTTGTGTTGACGCGCAAACTCTGAACTTTACGGCTTTTCCGACAATTACGCTGACACCTAACACATTGGCCGCCAGCATCGGAACAGCCAGCACGATCAGCGCCGACCTGAGTTACCCGCAAACAAATAGTGTGACAGTAGCTTTGACTTCGACGAACACTTCGCTGGTTACGGTTCCTGCCAGTCTGGTTATTCCCGCTGGATCGGCCTCCGCGACTTTTCAATTAAACGGCGTAGCAATTGGCGGCCCGACAACTATTACCGCAACGTTGCCGGTAAATCTGGGCGGAGCCAGCACCACAGCCATAATCAATCGCGTTGGACTGGGTTACGAAGCCGATGTTTTGCCTCGCCCATCGGGCAACAACAACGGCTCTGTGACGATCACAGATTGGGTGCAAATTGGCCGATTCGTCGCCGGGCTGGACACGGTTAACCCCGTGGCCAACAGTGGTGAATTTCAAAGAGCTGATTGTGCTCCGCGCGACACGCTGGGCGACGGACGCATCACGCTGGCCGACTGGGTTCAAGCCGGGCGTTACGTCGCCGGAGTTGATACCCCGGCAATCGCCGGAGGGCCGACCGCCCCAACGGCTTCGATTACAGCAGATTGCGGATTGCAAATTGCGAATTGCGAATTGCGGCCAACGGCTGATGCCGGGGCCTCTTACGCCGGATTTACAGCTAAAGGTAATGGCAGTTTTCTATCTGTAAAAATCAAAGGCGAAGGAAACAAAAATGCGCTGAGCTTCAGTCTGGACTTCGATCCGAACGAATGGCGTTTTGTTTCAGCTAGGCCCGGGCGTGACGCCCGGCAGGCGACGATCATCGTCAACCAAAACGAAATCGCACAAGGACACATCGGAATTGTCCTGGCTTTGCCGGGCGGACGAACGATGCGCGCGGGTGAAAACGAAGCGGTCGTTTTGCAATTCGCGCCTCGCCGTCGCAATCGGCAAATTCTCCAGGCTCAGTTCGGTGATTTCCCAGTCGCCCGCAATGCTGTTGATTCCAAAGCAAATAGCATCTGGAGATAAGGACTGTACCGGAAAAACCAATCGCCATAGTGAACGGCCTTGGCTATAATGCCGACGCATTCAATTCGCCCCATCAAGCAAGCCCCGCAAATTATCTTTTCAGCCCCGGCTCACCCCAAAAGCACAGGAGGCGTTATGTTTGTCATATTTGTCAGGAAGCATCGTCAGTTATCTCGCCTTATTCCAATCCTGATTTTGGGTTGTTTGGTTTCGATCACTTTGCTAAATCGCCTGCAACCGGCCACTGCCGATACTTTAGCCGCCGGACTTCGTGGCGAATACTTTGACAACGAAGATTTCACGAACCTGAAACTTACCCGCACCGATTCGACGATTGACTTCAACTGGGTGTTCGCTTCGCCAGACCCGACGATTAACTCCGACAACTTTTCCATTCGCTGGACTGGCCAGTTGATTGCGCCTGCCACAGGCAATTACGTTTTGGTCACTCAATCCGACGATGGTGTTCGATTATGGATTGGCAGCCAGTTGCTGATTGATAACCTGACGCCGCACCCGCTGTCTGAAGATCGCAGCATTGCCGTCTCCCTGACCGGCGGCCAAAGCTACAACCTGCGGCTGGAATACTTTGAACTAACGGCCAACGCGGTCGTCAGATTGATGTGGATTCGCCCGGGCCAGACCGCGCCTGAAATCATTCCGTCCGCGAATCTGGCAACGCCGGTTAATGCCAATCTGGCTCCGACTTTGGCCGGTCTGTCGCCAAACATTATTCCTCTGGGAACGGCAAACGCCACAGTGACAATCAACGGCGGCAATTTTCTTCAGGGAGCAGTTGCTCAAATCAACAACTCCGCCAGAACAACGACATTTGTCAGCAGCACTCAATTGACCGCCGTTCTCACCGCAAGCGATCTGGCCATCGCCACCCAATTCAAAATTACCGCAGTCAACCCTCTGCCTGGCGGAGGCACTTCCAATCCATTGACGCTGACTGTCAGCGGAGGTTTTGAAGCTGATGTTGCGCCTCGCCCAAATGGAACCAACAACGGCACAATCACCATCGCCGACTGGACTCAGCTTGGACGATTTGCCGCCGGTTTGGACGTTGTGAATACAGGCAACGAATATCAGAGAGCCGACTGCGCTCCGCGTTCCAGTATGGGAGACGGAAAAATCACTCTGACCGATTGGGTTCAAGCCGGGCGTTATGCCGCTGCGATTGATCCACCAACCGGCGCTGGAGGCCCGATTGCGCCAATTACCAATCTAAACCAACCGTCAGAGGATGGTTCAGGAGTTGGGAGCTGGGAGTTGGAAGTTGGCACGTTTCAAGTTCTCCCTTACCGACAATTGGCTGCCAGTCGTCAACCAGAGCTTTACGCAGAGATTTACGCCGTGACCAAAACGCCAAACTCGGTCGCAATTTTCTGCGACTGCGGCGGTATCGAAAACGCTATTGGCTTCAGTTTTCGATTCAATTCGGAAAATTGGGAACTGGCATCCTCTTCGACTGGACGCGACTCACAGGAGGCAACACTGCTGGTAAATGCTCAGCAAGCTCTGTCAGGGTTTATTGGAATGGCATTGGCGCTGCCGCCTAATCGCCATTTTGGAATGGGGCACAGGCAAGTTGCAGTTTTGACATTCCGGCAACGCTTGGGCAACATCGCGCCGCTTTTTTCCAACTTGGAAATTGAATTTGCAGACCAGCCAATCGCGCGCGAAGTCGTCAGCGCCAAAGCGAAAAGCTTGCGCGCGATTTTTGCGTCAGGCTCTCAAACCCCGGTAGTCGCGCGACTGGCTTCTGCTCAAACTCGAAGGCGATAACCAATGCCCACTGACACCGAAACCCAATCAACAACTGAAACCAACCAACCAACCAACAACGGCAGCGAGCACTATTTCCTGGAAGGCCCAAAATCGCGCGGATCGGAAACGATCATGGTTTTTCGCATCCTGGCCGAATTCATTCGCGGCTTTCGCCACCTGCATTTTGCCGGTCCGTGCGTGACGGTTTTCGGCTCGGCACGATTCAAGGAAGACCATCCTTACTACCAGCTTGCGCGCGAAGTCGGCGCGGCTTTATCGAATCTTGGCTTCACAGTAATGACCGGAGGCGGCCCAGGAATTATGGAAGCGGCCAACCGGGGGGCAAAAGAAGCAGGCGGTCAGTCAATCGGCTGTAACATCACTCTGCCATTCGAGCAAAAACCCAGTCCTTATTTGGATAAGATGGTCGAGTTTCGATACTTTTTTATTCGCAAAGTGATGCTGGTCAAATACTCTTACGCCTTCATCGTCATGCCCGGTGGCGTAGGAACAATGGATGAGCTTTTTGAAGCCTTGACGTTGATTCAAACGCACAAGATCAAAGACTTCCCAATTGTGTTAATGGGAAAAGATTATTACTACGAGCTTTACGATTTTCTGGAGGAGATGGTCAGGCAAAAAACCATCAGCCCGGAAGACTTGAACCTGCTGATGCTGACCGATTCGGTTGAAGAGGCCATGGCTCACATTGAACAGCACGCCGTGCAGAAATTTGAACTCAAACGAGTTCCGAAACCTATTCGCATCCTGGGCGAGAAATAATTGAGGTCAGTGCGGTACCGCGCGCGTAAGCAAGCGGTTGCTCGCGCGGGAAACTGCTTGCTCACGCGCGGGGGATAGAGTCAGTTTCGCTTTCCAGATGAGCAGGCCAGGCCAATCTCACCAGCAGCCACATCACACCGCTAACCACCAGCGTGTAAACCAGATGGTAAGAAAGCCCGGTTGGCAGAAAGCCGAACATCAGCGGTTTGGCTGAGTTCCAAAACCAAAAATCCTGATGCAAAAGGTAAAGCGCAACTATTAAGACTGTCAGTAGCAGTGTTTTCATTTTCGATTTGATTTGCGAATGAGTCGGCGCGGAGCCGACGGTTCAACATATTCGATTTCAGGATGAGCATTGAGCATTTTGATCGCGGCGTCAGATTCCGAAGCGCTGACTTCCAAAACGTAAAGCCGCGACAACTCTGCGTCGTTTTCATCCGGGAAGGTTTGAATGACAGATTCGATTCCGGGAGCTTCGGCCAGCAACTTCTCCAGCTTCTTTCCGGCTCCGGCAGCCAGTTTCATATTTAACTTGATGAGTTCGGTTGCCGCCATAAATTCCTTTTCGTGACTACTCCCGTTATCGAGTGTTTTT
>JAGNMH010000004.1 GCA_017991275.1 Acidobacteriota bacterium | reverse complement strand
GAATCAAAGTAACGCGCAGTTTTCGATTCTGCCGATGGCGCAACTGTTTGTGGCAGCGGGGCTTGAGCAGAAGATTGCAGTTGTATTGTGAACAACCAAAACAGTGCGAAGCTGAGGAGCGTCAGCTTGTTGCAAAACTTTACGGGGGTAGAAAGTTGCATTGTGTCCTCCAATGGCTTGGTAAGTGGCAGTAGCCCGCGCGTAAGCAAGGGCTTTGAATGTCGAATCGCAGCCCTTCCTTACGGCCGGGCTACTGACACGGCATACGTGTTTACAGCGAATCAATCGTTGCTCGCAGCTTGGCGAGTTGATCGCTCAACTCTGCTGAACGAGTTTTCGATTCGGCGACGACTTCGGCGGCGGCGCGGGCGATGAAGTCAGGATTGCTCAATCGCTTTTCCAGACCAGCCAGTTCGTTCGTCAGCTTGCCGAATTCTTTTTCCAGCCGTGCGCTTTCCTTATCGAAATCAATCAACCCTTCCAGCGGAACTGAGACTTCGGCTCCGGTGAAAACTGCGCGGGCTGCGCCTTTGGTTGTTTCCAGCTTTTCGACAAATTCCAAGTCGCTGATGCGCGCCAGCCGTTTGATGTGATCGCTCATCCCGGTCAGCACGTCACGCGCGGCGGCGTCCGCCGGAGCAATGCTGGCTTTCAGTTGAACCGAAGGCGCGATGTTGAATGTCGAGCGAATGTTGCGAAGCTTGGAGATCGTTTCAATCACCAGCGCCAGTTCGCGTTCGGCTCGTCCATCCAGTTGCGCGGAGTTGTGCGAAACGAATTCGGCTGTGCTGATCGTGTCGCCCCCTTTTTTCTTAATGCCCGGTAAACGCTGCCACAGCTCTTCGGTGATGTAAGGCATGATCGGATGCAGCAAGCGCAGGCTGCGTTCCAGCACGTAAATGATTCGGCGTTTGACGGCCAACGATTGCGGAGACGATTCTTTCGCCGTCACAAACGGCTTTGACAGTTCGATGTACCAGTCGCAGAAATCATTCCAGAAGAAGCGGTACAACTCTTCGGCAGCTTCGTGGAAACGGTATTCGCCCAGCGCGTTGTGGACTTCCAGAGCGATGCGATTCAACCGGCTCAAAATCCAACGGTCGGCCAATTCAGGTTCGGAAAGTTCGGTTTCCCATTCGATTGGTTCCTGAGCTTCCAGAACCTCGTCGCAGTTCATCAGCACAAAGCGGGCGGCGTTCCAAATCTTGTTGGCGAAGTTGCGCGCGCTTTCCAGTTTGGAATCTTGCAGCGAGATACTGACGCCTGCGGTCGAAGCCGCGGTCAGCATAAAGCGCACGGCGTCCGTGCCGTATTTGTTGAACATTTCCAGCGGATCAACGACGTTGCCTTTGGTTTTGGACATCTTCTGGCCTTCGGGATCAAGCACCAGAGCCGTGATGTAAACCGTGCGAAAAGGAACTTCGCCCATGAACTTCAAACCCATCATCATCATTCGGGCGACCCAGAAAAAGATGATGTCGGCTGCGGTAATCAGCAACGTTGTCGGATAGTAAGTTTTCAGGTCTTCGGTTTGCTCCGGCCAGCCGAGCGTCGAAAACGGCCATAAGCCCGAAGAAAACCAGGTGTCCAGCACGTCTGTGTCTTGCGTCAGTTCAACTGTTGCGTCAGCGCCTTTGGCCGCCAAGCGTTCGCGTGCTTCGGCCTCGGAACGCGCGACGATGATTTGGCCGTCGGGCGAATACCAGGCCGGAATGCGATGCCCCCACCACAGTTGGCGGGACACGCACCAGTCTTGAATGTTTTCCAGCCAGTTGCAGTAAACCTTGGTGTTGCTTTCGGGAATGAACTTCGTCTTGCCGTCTTTGACCGCTTGCAGAGCGGGTTCGGCCAGCGGCTTCATGCTCATAAACCACTGCATTGAAACCAGAGGTTCGACGACGGTTCCGCTGCGCTGACAATGGCCGATGTTGTGAGTGTAATCTTCGACTTTCAGCAGCAAGCCCAGCTCTTCCAGATCGGCGACGACTGCTTTGCGAGCTTCGTAACGATCCAGGCCGCGATACTTTTCAGGCACGGCGTCGGTCATTTTGGCGTCTTTGCCGATGACCGGCAGGAATTCCAGTTCATGGCGTTTGCCCATCGCGAAATCGTTCGGGTCGTGAGCCGGAGTCACTTTGACGAATCCCGTGCCGAAATCCTTTTCAACGACTTCGTCCTGGATGAAAGCGATCTCGCGTCCGACCAGCGGCAGCACAGTTTTTTTGCCGACAATTGATGGGTAGCGACCTTCGGCTGTGGCGTCTTCGGGATTCATGGCAATCGCCGTATCGCCGAGCATGGTTTCCGGTCTGGTTGTGGCGACGACGATGAAATCTCCGGCGTCGGTGCTGAGCAGGCCGGACTTTTTGTCGCCTTCGTTGGCTTCAGCATAAGCATCCGCCAAACCTTCAACCGGCGAATTGATGGCGCGGCCAATCGGATAAGCGATGTGATAGAGCTTGCCTTTGACTGGTTTCATTTCGACTTCCAGATCGGAAATCGCCGTTTGTAAACCGGGCGACCAGTTAATCATTCGCTCGCCGCGATAGATCAAGCCTTCGTCAAACAACCGCACGAAAACTTCTTTGACCGCCTCCGACAAACCTTCGTCCATTGTGAATCGTTCGCGCGACCAGTCCACAGATTCGCCCAGCACGCGCATTTGTTTTTGGATCGTGCCGCCGGAATGTTCTTTCCATTGCCAGACTCGCTCCAGGAATTTTTCGCGTCCCATGTCCTGACGCTTGATGCCTTCGGCGGCAAGTTGCCGCTCGACGATCATTTGCGTGGCGATTCCGGCGTGATCGGTTCCGGGCAGCCACAAAACTCGATTGCCGGACATTCTGCGCCAGCGAGCTTGAACGTCGTGCAGCGTGTGGTTTAGCGCGTGACCCATGTGCAGATAACCGGTCACGTTCGGCGGAGGGATGACCATAGAAAACATCTTGGCTTTTGGGTCTTTCGTGTTTTCTGGTGAGAAATAACCGCCCTCTTCCCAGAACGGGTACCAACGGGTTTCAACGTCTTTTGGTTCGTAAGTCTTCGGAATTTCCATGCTATTTGTCGTGAGTAAGTTGATGAATTATCAGTACGAGTTGAGCGGCGAGTATCGCCAATGAGTTTGTAAATGACAAATGGCGGTGGGCTATGTGACGGCTTGACGGCCGGTTGATTCATCAAGCAAGCTAAGCCATCTTTTCAAACAACACGGGTCAAACAATCACAGGATTATACAAACCAATGAGCGATCATAATTTTTCTCTGTTTCACCACACCTACCCGGGCAAAAACGACTCTAAAGGCAAGCCGCCGTTGCTTTTAATGCTGCACGGTTACGGCGCAAACGAAGACGATTTGTTTTCGCTGGCTCCTTACCTGGACGAACGTTTTTTTATCGTCAGCGCCCGTGCTCCTGTCACGCTGAAAGGGATGGGCGGCGGTTATGCCTGGTTCAACCTGGGTTTCAGCCCGCAAGGCATTTCAGTTGATCCGGCAGAAGTTGAAGCCGCTCGGCAAAAGCTGCACAAATTTATCGGCGAAATTGTTGAAGCCTACGATTTGGATCCGAATGCGGTTTATCTGCTTGGGTTCAGTCAAGGGGCAATGATGAGTCTGGCCGTGGCTTTGACTTATCCAGGCACAGTCACCGCTGTCGCAGCCATGAGTGGACGATTGATGGCACAAACCATTCAGCAGATTCCAGACAAAGATGCGTTGATCGGCCTGCCGGTTTTTGTAGCCCATGGCACACGCGACACGGTTTTGCCGGTCGCCCACGGTAGAGAAACCAGCCGCAACCTTTCAGAACTGCCGATTGATCTGACTTACCGCGAATATGAAATGGGGCACGAACTTTCAGCAGAAAGCCTGGAAGACATCACAGACTGGTTGCGGCAACAACTGGATAGAGCGTCATCAGGGACACTTATCAATTAGCCGGAAGCTTGCGGTCTTTTACTACCGATACAGGCAGGTCTCAACTTTTTCTGCTAAAACCGTCTGAATCCGCGAAGCGGCCAACTACGCTTTGACCAAATCGCTGTGTATAATCCGCGCTCAATTCAATCCAACAAAACTCATTTGGAGGCATCATCATTCCATGACTCAACAAGTCAAACGAGTCGCTTTGGCATATTCCGGCGGACTCGATACCTCGATCATCATTCCCTGGTTGAAAGAAAACTATAACTGCGAAGTCGTCGCCATCGCGGGCGATGTCGGTCAGGCCGAAGAGCTGGACGGGCTGACCGAAAAAGCCATAAAGACAGGAGCTGTCGAATGTTACGTCGAAGACCTGCGCAATGAATTCATCACCGATTACATCTGGCCTACGCTGAAAGCCGGAGCCGTTTATGAACACAAGTACCTGCTTGGCACTTCGTTCGCCCGTCCGGTCATTGCCAAACGTCAGGTCGAAATTGCCAAACAAACCGGCTGCACGGCGCTGGCTCATGGTTGTACTGGCAAAGGTAACGACCAGGTTCGTTTTGAGCTTACGTTCAAGGCTCTGGCTCCCGAAATGGAAGTCATCGCTCCATGGCGCGAATGGGACATCGTTTCGCGCGAAGACGCGATTGATTACGCCACCGAACGTCAGATTCCAATAACCGCCAGCCGAGAAAAGATTTACAGCCACGACAGAAATATCTGGCACCTTTCGCACGAAGGCGGAATTCTGGAAGACCCGGCCAACGAACCCGATGAAGCGATGTTTGAACTAACTGTTTCCCCGTTCAAAGCCCCTGACACGCCGGAATACGTCGAGATCGGCTTTGAACGCGGCATTCCTGTTTCGGTCAATGGCGAAGCCCTCGATCCGATTCCGCTGATTGAAAAGCTGAACGAAATCGGCGGGCGTCACGGCTGCGGACGAATTGATCTGGTCGAAAACCGTCTGGTTGGCATGAAATCGCGCGGAGTTTATGAAACTCCGGGCGGAACCTTGCTGCTGACGGCGTTGCGTGAGTTGGAGTCGCTGTGCCTTGACCGCGAATCAGCTCATTACAAAGAAGTCGTCGCCCACAAATATGCAGAGATGGTTTACTTCGGCCTGTGGTTTACGCCTTTGCGAACGGCATTGGATGCTTTCGTCAACAGCTTGATGGGGCCGGTCAGCGGCACCTGCAAGCTGAAACTTTACAAAGGCAACATCATCGTTGCCGGTCGCACCTCGGCAAACACGCTTTATCGGCCAGACCTGGCTTCGTTCACGATGGGAGCCAGCTACGATCAAAAAGACGCCGCAGGCTTCATCAATATTCTGGGCTTGCCGCTGAAGGTCAAAGCTCTGACGCAAAAGTAAACTAGAACTTGGAGTGCTGCGGCTTGACGCAGCTTTTGCGTTCGCACGTGTAAAGTCAGTGGTGCAAAAGATTTTCACTGTGGCGAATGAAAAGCGGCGCCGAGCCACCGCACTCCAAATTTGCCCGCTGTCGGGTTCATATTTGGCTTGCTAAGATGCGCGCTCATTGGCTCATCTCACTCCTTTCCACTCATTTCCATGCGCGTTTGCGTTCTCGGTAGTGGCAGTTCTGGCAATGCGACTTTGTTGGTCGCAGGCGAAACTCGCGTGCTGATTGATTGCGGTTTGAGCGCGCGCGAAACCGTTCGCCGGATTCAAGCCGTCGGCGAAGACCCAAACCGACTTGACGCCATTGTCATCACTCACGAACACGGCGATCACGCTCGCGGACTTGGAATGTTATCCAAACAACTCGGCGTGCCGGTTTACGTTTCGACGCCCACGCTGGAAGCCTGCAACCTGAAAGACAAAGCCGAACACGTCCGTCGAGGTGAAACCATCACCGATTCGCAAGAGTTTCAAATCGGAGCGTTCCGCATCAGCCCGTTCAAGATTCCACACGATGCCGCCGACCCGATGGCTTTCACCGTTGAAGCCGGGGGCGTCAAAATGGGAATTGCAGTTGACCTGGGTTACATCAACAATCTGGCGGCTGAACATTTTCGCGGATGCGATTTGCTTATCATCGAAGCCAACTACGAAACAGAAATGCTGCGCGCCTGCACGTTTTATCCCTGGGCGCTGAAGCAAAGAATTCTGGGACGACACGGCCACACGTCAAACGACGAAATGGCACGCTATCTGATGGAAGATTTCGACAATAAAGCCGAACACATTGTGCTGGCTCATTTGTCGCAGAACACCAATCACCCTGATGTAGCCCGGCTGGCCGCGATTCAGGCTTTGCAATCCCGCGCTCCACTGTTTTCCGCCAATGCCGAAAAACGAGTCAGCATCGCCCGCCACGACGGTCCTGGCGACTGGATGGAGTTATGAAAATCAAAAGGCAAAGCAGGAAAAAGCATTTTTCTCCCACGAAGCCACACGAAGAAAACACGAAGGGGAAAACGAGCGATTTTGTTTTTCTTCGTGATACTTCGTGTGACTTCGTGGGAAAACGTTTTTCTGGGAACTATGCTTCTTCCGCATTTTTGCCTTTTGCCTTCTTTCTTTTGATTTTGCCTGTCGCCGTGCTGGCTCAATCGGGCCGCAAGCCGCAGCAGAAACCCGGCCAGGAACCGGTCAGACCCGGTGAAGCGCCATCGCTAAAAATTGACACCCGCGAAGTCGTATTGCCGTTGATGGCTTATGATGCCGACGGAAAATTCGTTGACGATTTGCAGCCCAAAGACGTAATCGTTGTCGAAGAGGGCGAAGGCCGTCAGGTGACTCGCGTCAAACGCGAACCGGCAAACATTGTGCTGATTATGGATTGCAGCAACGAAATCGGCACTTTCAAAAACGCTCCGACCGAACGTTATTACAAACCCGATCTTCAGGTTTGGGAAAAGGGGCCGAATTATCAGGTCATCACCAACCCGACGACGCGCAAGTTCGCCAGCCTGTTCGTTTCGCAGCTTTCGCCGGAAGATCAAATTGCCATCATCCAGTATTACGACAGAGTGCAGTTGATTCAGGATTGGACGAACGACCGCGAAAAGGCGCAGAACTCGCTGGCGTCGAAATATCGAGTCGGCATCAAATCCAGCTACCACGACGCACTGAAAATGGCCGCCGACAAGTTGCAGGCTCAACCCAACGGTCGCCGCATAGTTGTGCTGATAACCGACGGCATTGATTCCAACAGCAAAACCGGCAGAACCAAAGCAATGATGGCTCTGGAAAAAGCCCGCGCCTCGGTTTTCATCATCGGCTGGGCTGATGCTTTGCGAGCCGAAATCGAAATCGCCATCGGCTGGAAAGCCAACCACGAGCAGGGCGGCATGAACGCCGCAAAGCGGATTGAAGAGTTGCGGCGATATGTCTCAGTTCTGGAAGGCGCGACGGCTGATTTGCGGGCAATGGCCGAAACCAGCGGCGGAGAATTGTTTATGCCTGCGACTCACGATGAATTGATTCTTTCGCACAAAAAAGTTTCGCGCGAAATCGGCGCGCAATACAGTTTGTCTTTCATCACCGAACGAACTCCGAGTCTGGAGGACAAACGCTCGATCAAGGTAATCGCCGCACGACGTGGCTTAACTGTGCGTTCGCGCAACAGTTATTACATTCCCGATGAACCTAAAACATTGACCAGATGAGCGAAGAACTGAAAGACCTGACAAGCGCCTATCGCCGAGCAGGTTTCGGACTGGGCCTTGCCGCCATAGGCTGGACCCTGGGATTGCTGTTTGCCAAAGGACAAATGGAATCGAGTTACTGGCTGATTCCGATTGCGGCGGCGGCGCTCAGCGTGCTCTGTTTTTCTCGCTCACGACAATCGAAAGAAGAAGCCAAGTAAATTTAGACAGGATGAACAAGATTATTCAGGATTTGGTCGAAGGTTGTTTTGATCCTTCATCCTGAAAAATTCTGTCAATCCTGTCTAAAAATTCCAAACACAAAATGATTAAACGCTACACCTTGCCCGAAATGGGCGCGATCTGGACTGAAGAAAACCGCTTCCGCAAATGGCTGGACGTGGAGCTCGCCGCCTGTCAGGCCAACGCCGAAGCCGGAAACATCCCGGCTGACGTGGTTGAACCGATTCGCCAACGCGCAGCTTTTTCCGTCGAACGCATTCACGAACTGGAAAAAACGCTCGACCACGATGTCATAGCCTTCACGACGAACCTGGCCGAAAACATAGGCCCGGAAGCTCGATGGGTTCATTTCGGCCTGACTTCTTCGGACGTTGTGGACACTGCCAACGCCTTGTTGCTGGTTGAAGCTGGCGATTTGATTCTGGCCAAGCTGCAAGCACTGAGCGATGTGCTGAAACGCCGCGCGCTGGAGTTCAAAGACACGCCGATGATCGGGCGGACTCACGGCATTCACGCCGAGCCGACTACGTTGGGACTGACCTTCGCGCTCTGGTACGAAGAAAATCGCCGCAACATTGACCGCATGACGCGCGCTCGCGCCGGAGTCAGTTACGGCAAATTGTCCGGCGCAGTTGGAGCCTTCGCGCATCTCGACCCTGACATTGAAGAGCGCGTTTGTTTCCTGCTGGGTTTGCGACCAGCCAGTGTTTCGACCCAGGTCATTCAGCGTGATCGTTATGCCGAATTCGTCTGCACGCTGGCGATCATCGCATCGTCGTTGGAAAAAATCGCGTTGCAAGTCCGCCACTGGCAGCGCACAGAAGTCCGAGAAGCTCACGAATACTTCAAACCCGGCCAAAAAGGTTCATCGGCGATGCCGCACAAACGCAATCCGATTTTGTCGGAGCGTATCTGCGGACTGTCGCGCGTCATTCGCGGTTACGCCGTGACGGCGCTGGAAAACAACGCGCTCTGGCACGAACGCGACATTTCGCATTCGGGAGCCGAACGAGTCATCCTGCCCGACGCCTGCATTTCTACCGATTACCTGATTGCCAAAACCACTGGCTTGCTGGATACGTTGGTAGTCAAACCGGAACGTATGATGGAAAATCTGAACCTGACTCGCGGTCTGGTTTTCTCTGGCCAGTTGTTGCTGGAACTGGCTGCGGCAGGCGCTCAACGCGAAGATGCTTATTACTGGGTTCAGCGCAACGCACTGAAGTCGTGGGACGAAGGCCTGGATTTCCGTGAATTGGTTAGACAAGACCCGGACATTTCTCGCACAATCACGGCTGAACAGATCGAACGCGCTTTCGACGTGAGAACTCAGTTGAAGAACGTAGATCGCATCTTTGACCGCGTTTTCACAGGCATTCATAAATACAGCGGCGCCTTGCCGTTGGAGAAATCGGAATAATTTTTGGAAGGAAACAAACGATGCTAGCTAAAGTTTACGTCACACTGAAAAACGGAGTCCTTGATCCTCAAGGCAAAGCCGTCCACCACGCCGCTGAAACCATTGGCTTTGCCGGAATTGCCGACGTTCGGCAAGGCAAATACTTCGAAATCAAACTCGACGGTTCACTGGACGAATCGCAGGCTCGTGTTCAGGTTGAAAAGTTCGCTCACGACGTGTTGTCAAACCCTGTGATCGAAGATTATCGCGTAGACATCACCCAATAAAAGATATGAACGGTTCAACACCCGCCATCGAATTCCGCGATGTATCTGTCAGTTTTGACGGTGTGCCAGCATTGCGGCAAGTCAGCTTTGTGTTGCCGCCGGGCGGAATGATTTGCATCACGGGCGATTCGCAATCAGGCAAATCTGTCCTGCTAAATCTGGCAATAGGTTTTTTGCAGCCGGACGAAGGTCAGGTGATGGTCAATGGAAACGACATTTCTCGATGGGAAGAGTCGGAGTTGCTGACCTTGCGACGCGAACGAATGGGAATGGTTTTTCAGGAAGCCGCTCTTTTCACCGGCCAATCGGTTTTCGACAACGCCGCTTATCGTTTGAACGATCAGAACTGGCCGGAAGAGGAAACCCGGCGCGCTGTGCTGGAAGTCCTGACCTTTGTCGGCTTGCAGGACGAATTGGATAAGATGGCTGAAGAGTTGTCAGGTGGAATGAAACGGCGATTGGAAATTGCACGAGCTTTGGTCGGCTGGCCCAGCATTATGCTTTTTGACGAACCCACAGCCGGATTGGATCCAATCAACGCTCATCAGGTCTTGGATTTGATAATTCGCGCACGCGATTTGCACGGCATTTCCTCTTTGCTGGTGACAAAAGCGCTGCACGAAATCCCTTATCTGGCTGGTCATCAGGCTCAACAGGAAGCCGAGGGAAGCTCGGTAGTTGCTGCTAAAAGCGACACCTTTGCCGTTCAGGTGCTGGTGCTTGAAGCTGGAAGCACAGCCTTTTTCGGGGCTTCGCAGGATTTCGAGCAAAGCGACTTGCCCGCAATTCAGCACCTGCTGCACCCGGTCACCGACGCCTTACATACTCATCTGGAAGTTGACGATCCGTGGAAGCAAAACCGCCTCAGCAAAAAAAAGCTTTTATAAAACCCGTTGGCCAAATATAACTCAGCAATTCTTCAACGGTCCAAGCCTGCGATAAACCAATTCCAAGCCAAAAATTTCCCCACACATCGGCTCGCAAACCGCAACCGAATGGTGAAAATCCGCAACCAGCAAAACCATTTTGTTGGTTTTATTGATTTTGCGGCTGGTACACCTGTTGCCTTTATCTTGAAGGGGCACGAATAGTTTTGAACGTAAACTTTAATCCAACAAGGAGGTATAAAAATGAAAGCACAACAAGCAATGGAAACCGTGCAACCGGTCAATGTCGAAAAAGCGGCGGATAAACCGATTTTTGTCGAAGCCGAAAAATTGATCGCGCGGATGGAAGAATTGACCAGGTCTGTGGCCAAACGGGCTTATGAATTCTTTGAATCGCGCGGACGCGAAATCGGCAATGAACTTGAAGATTGGTTCCGCGCCGAAGCCGAAGTTTTGCGCCCAGTTCCTGTGACGATTAAAGAAGGCGATGGCAGCCTTATGGTGCAAGCCGAGGTTCCTGGCTTTAATGCAAACGAAATCAATATCAGCGCCGAACCGCTTCGATTGATGATCGAAGGCAATTCCGAACAAACCAACGAACAGAAAACCGACAAGTTGGTCTTAAGCGAGCGTTGCAGCAATCACTTCTGTCGCACGCTTGACCTGCCTGTGGAAATTGACCCGGCGAAGGTCACTGCGAACTTGAAAAACGGAGTGCTGGAAATCGCTTTACCAAAAGCAGTGGCGCGTCAGGCGATTGGCGTCGAAATCAAAACCGCGTAAAGGCAATTGCAATTACATAAACCGCCAATCGTCAAAGAAAACAGTCCCTCAAAAACAGGAGCGAAGCCATGACTTACAAATCTGACGAAGAACTTCAAGGCGAGGT
Source organism: Acidobacteriota bacterium (assembly GCA_017991275.1). Lineage (GTDB taxonomy): Bacteria > Acidobacteriota > Blastocatellia > RBC074 > RBC074 > RBC074. The sequence continues at coordinate 14,652 of JAGNMH010000004.1, read as the reverse complement.
TATGTTCCAGCTAGGCTGGGATTCACGTGTAAAACAAACCGAAGTAGGTGTGACGGTCAGCAAGGGCATTGTTACATTGACAGGCGCGGTTGACAGTTACGCCAAGAAACTGGCGGCTCAGCAGGCCGCACACCGGGTTCGTAGCGTGCTTGATGTAGTCAACGACATAGAAGTTCGCGTCCCCGGTAGCGCGCAAGCCAGCGACGCCGACATCGCGCATGCTCTGCGCCACGCGCTGGAATGGAACGTGCTGGTGCCTGCCGACAAGATTCACTCCACCGTTGCCAACGGCTGGGTAACTCTGAAAGGCGAGGTCGAGTGTTTTCGCGAGCGAGTGGACGCCGAACGAGCAGTTTCGACTTTGCAGGGCGTGCGCGGCGTTATCAACAACATTCAGGTTGTCTCTTCAGTCGAACCTGAGCGCGTGAAATTCCTGATCGAAGATGTGCTGGAACGCCGCGCCGACCGTGAAGCCAATCGAATCAGGGTTCAGGTAATAGATGGCGAGGTAACGTTGACCGGAGCGGTAAATTCCTGGGATGAGAAAAAAGCCGTTTTAGGCTCCGTCAGCCATGCGCCGGGCGTCACCGCTGTGCATGACCATCTTTTTATTGACCCTTACAGCCTAAGATTCGAAACGGCTCGCACTGATTGACCGGAGATAAAGCAGAGGCCAAGTAACATCTTCATCCGCTTGCTATCGGGTTGGTTGTAACCAAAGCGCCTTTGGCTCATCCAACCCGAGAAGGCGTTTAACAATGATTTATCTGAGAGCGTTGGGAATCTGGATCATCATCATTTTGGCCGAATCCATGCATGGCGTCGCACGAGTGTTGTTGCTTGAACCTTACGTTGGCGATCACAAGGCCCGGCAAATAGCGGTTTTCACAGGCTCCGCAATCATCCTGACAATTGCCGCCTTGTTCATTCTGTGGTTGCGGGCAGAAAGAACTTCCGAATTGATCAAGGTCGGATTGTTATGGCTTTGTCTGACGGTCGGGTTCGAGATTCTACTGGGACGGGGCGTACTCAAATACTCCTGGGAAAGAATGGCTTCGGATTACAACATGCTTGAAGGCGGCCTTCTTCCGATAGGATTGCTCGTCCTGACTTTATCGCCTTTGCTGGCAAAAAAACTGCGCGTAAGGCTTGCCCTTCAATCCACGGCAAACTGGTGACTTGTTTCAGCGCTTTTATTTCAACTCTGCAGCCAAAGCCTTCAGCAAAGCTTCAGCCGTGTATGGTTTTTGCAGGAAAGTATTTATACCAAATTGCGCGATTTCCGCCGATTTGCCATTGGCTTTCAATCCGCTGGTGACGATGATTTTCAGGTTTGGAGAAAGTCTGCGAAGAGCACGTATCGTTGCCGGACCATCCAAAAACGGCATCATCATATCGGTGATTACGCAACGCACTTCGTCTTGGTGTTGCGCGAACAAAGCCAGAGCTTCCGTCCCGTCGCTGGCTGTCAAGACCTTGTAGCCGAAAACCATCAACGTTTCCTTGGTGATTTCCAGTATGGCCTTTTCGTCGTCCACCACCAGAATCAATTCGCCGTTGCCCATTGGCAGGTCTAACTTTGCGGCCTGCGCCGATTGGACCTGCATTGATTCAATGGCGGGAAGATAAATTTTGAAGCCCGATCCTTTGCCTTCTTCACTGTAAACATTGACGAAACCTCCGTGACTGCGGACGATTCCGGCCACAGTTGACAGTCCCAGGCCGGTTCCCTGCCCTTGCTCTTTCGTGGTGAAGAAGGGGTCGAAAATCTTGCTCAGGTTGGGTTCTGGAATTCCAACTCCGCTGTCAATCACCGACAGGCAAACATAACGACCTGGCTTACTACCCACATTCATTCCCGCGTATTGGTCGTCAACAGCTACGTTCTCAGCTTCGATTCTCATCTCGCCGCCTCCAGGCATGGCATCACGCGCGTTGACGCAAAGGTTCATCAGCACCTGATGCAATTGCGTCGCGTCACCCATAACGCTCCACAATTCGGCCGAGATAGAAGAAGTAATCATTATGTTTTTGGGCAATGTGTCGGTCAGGATTTTGATTATTTCTTTAACCAAATGCCTGGGTTGCAACGGCGCGTAATCTCCCTCGACACCCCGCGCAAACGACAGCACTTGTTTAATCATCTGACTGCCGCGCACTGCATTAGTGTGCAGAATGCTAAGCAAACGCTGGCTGCTTTCGTCGGTAAATCGCATCTGCAAAAGTTCGACAGCGGTCAAAATCGGCGAAAGCACGTTGTTCAAATCGTGAGCGATGCCTCCGGCCAGCGTACCTATGCTTTCCATGCGCTGCGCCCGCAGAAACTGTGACTCCAACTTCTTTTTCTCTGAGACGTCCCGAATAATGACGGTGTAAAGCTTGTGCCCTTCGTCGTTCACTTGCGAGATGGAAGCTTCAATCGGGAATTCTTCGCCATCGGCTCGCAAGCCGGACAGCGGCCGCAGCTTGCCCATTGCCCTTTGGGAAGTACTGGTTTCGCCAAAATGGGTGACATGGTGGTGGTGAACTTCACGGAAGCGTGCGGGGATAAAACGGTCAAGCGATTGCCCCAGGGTATCTGCTGCCTGGCAGCGAAACATCTTTTCCGCCGCTGTATTGAAAAGCACCACGCGCTGTTCATCGTCAACGGTGATGATGGCGTCCATTGCAGAAGCCAGGATGCCGGCCAGACGAGCTTCACTCAGGCGCAAAGACGAGGCCATTTGTGATTCAGCGTTCAGTTGAGATTGTTCAATGGTTTTGATTGTTTCCATAACTGTTAGCAGAACTAAAGGTCCGATCTGATACAGCGCGCGGAGTATAACAAAACGATGCCCGGCTGGCGTGGCGAGCCAGCCGGGCGAGAAAGCGCAGTTATCTGATAACAGTCCCAGCTACCAGTCTTCACCGACGCCGGTTATTTGATCCACATGCAAGCAAAAGACAATGGTTTCATTGATTCCACGAGCCATCTTTGATTCGACCGGCGTCAGATGCGGAACACGCCTGAAAAGCTCTGCCAAAGCCTTCTCGCGCAATCGCTCATCGCCGATTTCCTCGTAATTTCCGTATGCAATAACGCTACGCCAGTGGTAAGAATCTCGTATGTCATCCACTTGTAGACAGGCGCGACTGTTAGCACGGAGCGCAGTGATTTTTTTGCCCGGCAAGGAGTGAACCCAAATGTCCTGCCCGTCAAAAAAATAATGCACTGGCACCACGTATGGCTCGCCATCGGCTATGCAGCCCAAACGGCCAAAGGTCTGCTGACTCAAAATTGTCCTGGCGTCATCGGTATCCAACTTGCCTATTGTCATTAATTCTCCTTTTCAGGCATTTGGCGAACAACTTCAACAGAACATGGAGCATGCGAGGCCACTGCCTGTGAAACCGAGCCGAGCAGAAACCGCTGAAAACCACCATAACCATGAGACCCCAACACAATTAAATCAGCTTCCCAGGTCTTTGCCACCTCAATGATGATTTCTTCTGCGTGACCAACGATGGCTTTGCTGGACAACGTTAAAGGCGTTTCTCTTTCCTCGTTGCTTTCGCGCAAACGCAGAGCGGCAGTGTTAATTACGACATCAGCCTGCTCGCTCCCGCTTTTTTCCAGTTGTGAGTAATAACTGTTTGGCAACGCCCAAATTTCAGGCGTCGGCGCAAATGGCAAATGAATTACCGAGATAATCTGAACTTCAGTTCCGGTCGGCCAGGGTCGGTTGGCAATTTCTTCCACTGCCGCATTGCTGCATTCGGAACCGTCAACCGCCAACAGTATCTTCATTGGCCCGCCGACAACTTCCTGGGTCTTTCTCTTCCGCACAATTTGCACGGAGCTTTTTGCGTGGGCAAGAACGGTGCGCGAAACTGATCCAAGCCAGAAACGTTCAAATGCGTTATAACCATGCGTCCCGACAACAATCAGATTGGCGCCCCAGCGTTCGGCTTCGTCAAGCAATGCCGATTTGGGATCGCCTGTTAATGTTTTTGTCCTTACCTCTATCTTATGTCCAGCAATTTCTCCAAATCTCGCTGTCGCCTGGGTGATGCTGTCGGTAGAACGTTCCTCGATAATCTTCTCCAGTTGTTCGTAAGAACTGCCAGGAATTGGCATTGCCCATGCCGCAGGCGGTATTGGAATTTCCGCCACTGAGACAATTTTCACCAAGCTGCCTTCAGGCCAAAGATTTCGGGCGACATCTTCCACAGCCGCCAAACCGTACTCTGACCCATCAACTCCCAATAAAATTTTCATCGCTTTTCTCATTGTTTTGCACGTGACAGATTTGCCACGCCCTCCCACAAAAGACAGGTGCAATGAACGTGCCGCGTCTAAGTTCAACTATGACGGTACAAAACCAGGAGGAGTTTGGTAAATCTTCCCCTTTGTCAGGGGATAATTTCGCAGGCGCCTGAGGTCGTGGCAGGCTGCTTTGATTCAGTGTTGTGGTTGAGTTTCTTCAATCTTCTTCAAGCGATAACGAAGCTGGTCGCGCGAAATACCCAGCAACTCTGCGGCGCGAGTCTGGTTACCGCCGCTTTGTTCCAGAGCCTGTCGCACAAGTGACAATTCAACCTGCTCAAGGTCTATCCCACTGCCAGGAAGCTGGAATAACGGTAAAATTGCTTCGGCAGTCGGCGTTTCGGAATCGGAAGAGGAAGTTGCCGGGACTTTAACCGCTGACCTTTCACCCTTTATCAAATCTCGCGGCAACCAGGCGGTCGTAATCAAATCTGAATCTTCCAAAATCATGACGCGCTCAACCACGTTTCGCAGTTCGCGCACATTTCCCGGCCAATGATATTGGCGAAATATTTCCGCCACCTCCGGCGTCAAACCACGAATGCGCTTTCGCAATCTTTCGTTGAAGTATTTGATGTAAAAGCCAGCCAGCAGCAACACGTCGTCTCCGCGTTCGCGCAACGCGGGGAGGTCAATCTGAATAACCGAAAGGCGATAATAAAGGTCGAGCCTGAATCTTCCGGCCTCACTTTCGCCCCTCAAGTCACGGTTCGACGCGGCAATGACCCGCACATTGAGCGGCAAATCCTTTAACCCTCCCACCCGACGAAAGAGGCCTTCTTCCAAAACACGTAGCAGTTTTGCCTGCAATCCCAATTCAAGCTCGCCGATTTCGTCCAGGAAAAGCGTGCCGCCTTGAGCCTGTTCAAACAAGCCTTCTTTGCGAGCGCGGGCGTCGGTGAAAGCTCCTTTTTCGTGGCCGAACAATTCGCTTTCTATCAACGTCGCCGGAATAGCCGCGCAGTTGATGGCGACAAAAGGATGTTCGGCGCGCGGCGAACCATAATGAATCGCTTTGACCACCACGTCCTTGCCAGTGCCGCTTTCGCCTTGCAGCAACACTGACGACACTTCGCTGGCCGCGACTTTGCGCGCCAATGTAACCATTTCAATCATCGCCGCGGATTGGCCGATGATCTGATCAAAGCTGAAACGCTGTTCCTGCTGGCGACGCAATTGGCGAACTTCGCGCCGCAACTTCCCTGTTTCGATTCCATTGCGAATGGTGACTTGCAGTTCGCTGAGCCTGACCGGTTTGCTGATGAAATCGTGCGCGCCGCCGCGCAAAGCCGCAATGGTGTTTTCGAGCTGAACATCACCCGTGACCATTATCACGATGGCTTGGGGATGGCGTTTTTTGTATTCAACCAACGCATCAAGCCCCGATCCATCTGGCAAATTTATGTCCTGCAAAACCGCCGCAGGCTGTTCGGCGTCGAAAAGTTCCAGCGCCGCAGCCACAGTTTCGGCTTCGATCGGTTCATACCCCCAGCCGCGCAACGCTTCAGTCAGCGTGTAGCGAATGGCAGAGTCGTCATCAACCACCAGGATTTTTACTTTGGGCATAATTGACGTTTCTGAACTGTGACGTCTTTACTATTGCTTCACTGGCGGATGCCAGCCTTTGTAACGCAGCTTGACCGTTGCATCGGTCGTCGAAATCAGCAGCAACCGTTTGTTGATTGGATTGATGCCTTCCGGGAAATAAGTTAGCTCGTAGCGGTCATTGCGTAATTCGTCGCAAATTTCTTTGACGGATATTTTGATGTCGTCCTCCATCTTGAAAATTCTGCCGCCTGTCCCATCGGTCAATCGCTTCAAAGCTTCGGCTGGCTTGGGGGCGTCTTTGCGCAAAGCGCCGCGAGTTCGGTCGCGGACCTGAATGGCGTAAACGGTGATGTTTTCGTTTTGCAACTTGGACAGAATTTCGTCGAACTTGATTTTGCTGTCCCTGTCCAAACCGTCGCCAACGATGACGATTATCCGCTTTGAAAAACCGACTTCCGGGCGAAGCACATCTTCCATCACCACGTTCAGCGCGTCAAAAAGTCTGGGCTGATCGGTTTTTCTGAGCAGGTCTTTGGTGTTCTGCAAATCTTTAGGCACATCTGTGAAGTCGGTGATGATTTCAGGTTTCTGGTCGTAACCGATGACCATCACTTTGTCGCCTTCGTAAATTTCAGGCGCGAAAGCCGCTGGAATCAAGGCTAGTTTACCAACATCGGAAGGCAGCGTTTGCGAATTGTCCATCAGAACAACAATGCGAGCCGGAGTCGGGTCAGGCGCAAAGGCTTCTATCTTTTGCAGGACTCCGCCATCAAACAACTCCAACACTCTTCGCGGAATAATCTTTTCCTGTTCCTCTTCGTTGCCGCTGCCGGCCAACAACGGCTTCGGCTTGTTCGGGTCTTCAACTCGCTGAGCCAGGACGTGCAACACAGTCGTGCGGCGACCCGAAGCCGGATTGCGGCCGGATTGGGCAAAAGCCGATATTGCAAGCAAGAGCCACAGAACAACCAGGAAAACCGACAGGATTAAGGGGCGACACGACAACCGGGCGACGCCGGTTGATGAAGTTGTTTTCTGTAATTCTGTTGTCTTCATTGCTTTACCTCTGAATATCTGACCACGCGCCAAAGATTCTCGCTCAAGCGGTGGCGGTAGTGGTTTCTTTCTTTTCGGTTTTCTCGGCTTTATCGGGCTTGTCAACTTTTTCGACTTTGTCGGTCTTGTCCGCTTTATCTGGTTTATCGGCTTTCTCCGTTTTGCCGGATTTGCCGTAATCGCTGACATACCAGCCGGAGCCTTTCAATTGAAAACTGGTTTGCGAAAAGATTTTCTCCAGCTTGCCTTTGCATTCTTTGCATCTGGTCAGAGGCTTGTCGCTCATCTTTTGCATGACTTCCAGATGGTGACCACACTTCTGACAAACGTACTCGTAAATTGGCATAAAAGTTATTCTTCCTCCTGAAACTATGGCTTGAACGCCTGATTCTTTGAATCTTGAACTGACGGCGAAAATTTATCACAAGGGCGCAGCCTCGCGCGAGCCGCAGCTTGTCGCATCAGCGTGGATTTGGTAGAAGTTCGTCGTTCACACCAACCTGTCAACTTTCAAAAACTCGGAGACAAACGATGAAGACTCGAATGCTGACCAGACTGCTCGTTTTCGCTTTTGCGCTTTCAATGATGATTTCAAGCTCGGCTCAAACCCTGACTTATCGCCCGCCGGTTCGCGGCACTCGCGGAGTTGTCGCCGGAGGTCAGCCGCTGGTCGCCGAAGCTGGTTTGCGAATGTTGCACAAAGGCGGCAATGCCGTTGATGCTGGCGTAGCGGCTACGCTGGCCGCTTCGGTGATCGAGTTTTCGCACTTCGCTTTCGGCGGCGAAGTCCCCGTCATCATCAAAATGGCCAGCAAACAGCCCGGAAATGGGCCACAACCAATCACGATCAACGGGCAAGGCCAGGCTCCGCAGTTGGCGACCATCGAATTTTTTGAAAAGCAGCGTAAAGACCCGTCAAAACCAGCCGTGATTCCTTCAACCGGGCCGACTGCCGCAACTGTTCCGGGTGTTCTGGCTGCGATGGTCGTCGCCCTGCAAAATTACGGCACCATGAAGCTGGCCGATGTCATGCAACCGGCGATTGAGCTGGCCGACGGTTTCCCGATTGACGAAATCCGAGTCCAGTACATCAAAAATACTCGCCCCGCTTACGAAAGCTGGAAAGACACGACCGACATCTTTCTGCCAAACGGCGAAGTTCCAAAGGTCGGCGACATTTTTGTCCAAAAAAATCTGGCGCGAACGCTGCGCGAACTGGTGGCAGTCGAAAAGAAAAACGCCAGCCGAGGCCGCGTCGCCGCGCTGGAAGCTGTGCGCGATTATTTTTACAAAGGCCCGCTGGCTAAACGGTATTGCGACGCGATTGAAAAAGCTGGCGGCTTGATGCGCGTTGGCGATATGGCCGCTTTCCGAGCCGACATTGACCAGCCGACAAAGGTCAGCTTTCACGGTTACGACATTTACAAAGTCGGTTTCTGGTCACAAGGCCCGGCGATGCTGGAAGCCATGAACCTGATTGAAAGTTACGACTTGAAGGCCATGGGGCATAACTCGCCGGATTACGTACACACCATGGTCGAAGCCATCAAGTTGGCCTTTGCCGACCGCGATCGTTATTACGGCGATCCGCGTTTTGTGAAGGTTCCCGGCGCTGAACTGCTGTCAAAAGATTATGCGGATGTGCGCCGTACCTTGATTGATCCGAAATCGGCTTCGCTGGAACAGCGTCCGGGCGACCCACTGAACAAAAAAGCTTTGGCTCAATTGATCGGCTTCAACCTGGAACCGGTTGAAATTCCAGAAGCCGAACGCGCTCACGACACAACTTGCGTCAACGTGATTGATTCACAAGGCAACGTCTTTTCAGCGACTCCCAGCGGAGCCTGGCTACCTTCGTTTGTTGCCGGGGACACTGGCATTCCGATTTCTTCGCGGTTGCAAAGCGCGCTGCTCGAGCGCGGTCATCCCAATGAATTGAAAGGTGGCAAACGCCCCCGCATCACTCTGTCGCCGACGCTGGTGATGAAAGACGGTCAGCCGTTTGCGGCGCTTTCAACTCCTGGCGGAGACAATCAGGATCAGGCGTTAATGCAAGTCCTGCTGAACGTGACTGAGTTCGGCATGAATCCGCAACAGGCGGTCGAAGCCGCTCGGTTTGACACTCGCCATTTTGTCAGTTCGTTCAGCGACCACACCTTCAGCCCAGGCAGTCTGACCCTGGAAAAACGTATGGGCGAAGCTCTGGCGGCGGAAATGAAACGGCGCGGCCACAAAGTCGAAGTCAGCGACGATTTCGCTCCGTCGGCGGCTCCGACAATTGTCATCTTCGATCCGAAAACCAAGCTGATTCAGGCAGGCGCTGACGTTCGGCGTGGGCGTTACGCGATGGGCTGGTAAGCAAGTCAGTTTCCGCAAAAAACAAAGGGCGTCGAAACCATCAACGGTTTCGACGCCCTTTGAACTTTTGGAGTCATCGCAGACGCGGCTTACTGTTGGTAATGCTCGGCGACGGCTTTAGCTACTTTTTTGATTGCCTGAATGGCTTGAGTTTCCGCGTTGGTCACTTCCAACGGTTCATCCGGGTTGTCGGAAACGTAGTCCATAAAGACAGCCATCAACACTTCCTGCCCGTCTGGGAAGCGCAATCGAGCAGCGTCGGCGTTCATGTGACGCTCTTCAACTCCGGGAGAGCCGTTGCTGCCAGGTTTGTTGTACACGTTGATGCGAGGTGAAAACATCGGCGTGACCTGGGCGGCAATGTAGTTCTTGTTGTTCGGGAAACTGTCTCCGTCCAATTGCAAGGTCTGCCAGAATCGCGCTTCGCCATCGTTGCTCAGCACGTTGTCCTGCAAAACCCGGCGCAACAGTTTGACCATCTCGTTCGGAGTCGAAAGATTTTCCCATCCTTCGGCCCGGTCGGCGCTGGCGCTGGCGTTGCCGTGGGCGCTGGGGCCGCCAATCATAAAGCGATGGATGCGTGTCACATCCAATCCCAGTTGATCCAATCGAGTATTGATCGTCGTTCTGCCAATTCGTTGAATCAGCACGTTCGTCGCCCAGTTGTTGCTGCACCGAATCATATAAGCTGCCAGTTGATCTACTCTGGTTGGCGTATTCGGCTGCATGTAATTGCACCCGTTGGTTCCGGTGGAAGTGTTCGAGTTGACGAACTCCGTCCAGGCGATGTTGCCGGAATCAATTTCTCGCAACAGCGCATACAGAATGCCGATCTTGCTGGTGCTGGCGATGGCGAAAGTTTGGTTGCCGTGAATCGAATAAGATTCGCCGGTCGTCAGGTTCAAAACGGCCGCTCCCCCCAACGCCGGAGCGCCGTCCACTTCCTTGCGAACTTTCAGGCTCAACGGAGAGTTGTCGTTGACGTTGACCGCTCCGTCGTAATACCAGATGCCGCCGAAACGCACACCGCTGGGAGTCAGCGCCGCGTAAAAGTTGTCAATGTTGTATCCGTCTTCCCAGTAGTTGTTGAAAAACCGCTGGAAGACGCGCACGTCGCGGTTGGTGCGAACTCGAACCGCCGTGTTGCTGTGTTTCCAAATAGCGGAAAAATAAACCGTGCCGCCTTGCGTGTGGGAATGAATGTGAATCGGTTTGATGTTCTGCGCGGCGTAATCTTCAAGCTTGTCCTGATACTGCGCCTGCGTCATCTTGCTGTGCCAGATTTTTGAGACTCCTGGCTGGTAATACCAAACCGAAGCAAAACGCGATTGGCCGCCCACGGTGTAAGCTTCGATGCGATGCGGAGTCCATCCATTTTGGCCGATCGTGTCGTGCAGGAGTTGCATTCCGGCCAGCGTAGCTTCGGGGTAGATGACGTGATTGGCTATGCCTGTGTTGTTGTGCCAGATACCGGCAAAGCGCACACCGTTTTCCGTCTGATAGGCGCTGTAATCCACCAACGTGTAGCCCTGATTTTTATAAGCCACGAAGAAGTTGTTGAATTCAGCTTGCGTCCGATTGGATCGCACAATCCAGCCTTTGCCCTGATTGTTCTGAACCCAACGTGTAAAGTATCGAGTCGCTCCGTTCATTTCCTGATAGCCGGTCAGGCGCACGGGCAAATAACCATTGTCGCCGTACCCGTCAACAAAATCATTTTGCAGGGAGGTTTGCGAAACTCCATAACGAACGACGCCCTCCTGGTCGGCTCTTGCCGGCACAACAGCCAGGCAGCACAGAGCCAGAATCAACACAGGCAAAAATTTCTTCAGATAATTCATTGTCATAACCTTCTCTCCTTTTCGTAAATTGAATCTGTCAGTGGCAACGCTTCCGGCGATGCATCATTTGCGATGACGAGAAGGTAATTGGAATTGGAAGATATGGCAGTAAAGCCGCTCACTGCATTGGTGTGAACTGGCTCACATCAAATTTACCCGCAACGGTTGGCCAGAAATTGACGGCTGCGGATTGTCCAGTGATGGACACCTTTGGTTGATCTCAGGTAAACGACTGAGGTCTGTTCAACTTGCTGAGGACTAACGCATCAACTCAAACTGCTTTTGCCCAAACTCGCGGGTAATGGCAGATTGCCAATAGATGCTGGCTCTACTTTCATAACCTCGACTGCACTCTTTCCAAAAGGCCGCCAACGTTCCGCGAAGGTCGCATTGTTTGAACCGACAAAAATCGTCAGCGTCGGCACGCCCAGCGCGGCGGCGATGTGTTGTCCGGCAGAATCGTAGCCGATGTATTTGTCGCTGGCCGCGATCAACCCGGCGAAGGCTCCTATGCTGCCGTCCCAGGTCACCACGCTGGCTTGCTGCAACTCCGAATTGGCAAATTCGGAGTTGTTCGATTCGTCAAATTCGACGACGTTTTTGCCCGCAGCCCGGACTATAGCAACGATGCGGTTGATTTGATCGCGCTCTTCCTGAGTCGCGCCTTTGTCCAGAATAATTTTGGAATCCGCCAGCAAATGTTCGATCAATTGTTGTTCAAACTCGGCTGAAACTCGTTTGGTTTGATTGCCACCGACGCCGAAGCTGACAGCAACGATTCGATTTGGGGTTTTGGATTTTGGATTTTGGATTCCAGCAATAACTGATTGACCGAACTGTTGATGCTTTTTCGGCAAAGCGACGAACGGGTAAGCCGGTTCGTGATTGCCGATCAGTTCCCCGCTCCAATTGGCGGCAAGCTGGCCAATAGATTTTGATTCTGTATTTGGCTGATAACTGCGGCTTTCAAAGAAAAAATAGTTTTCGTCGTTTTGAGCCAAAGGCAGCAAACCAAGCTGAGTCAGCCGCGAATCTGGGTCAATCACCCAGACTTCATCTTTGCTGAAACCTTGACGCTCTTCATTGACCGCCGCAACAACATCCAGCCAGCTTGTCAGCCGAGCAATCAAACTGCCTCCGCGTTCATAAGCGATTTCGTGAATGCGAATCCGGTCGTCGCCTCCGTATAGTTCGCGCAATTTACGAGAACCTAAAATGACAAACTCGGCTTGCGGAAATGCCTGACGCAACCTGGCGATGATGGCGCTGGTAACGGCTACGTCGGCTCCGATGGTGACGCGGGAAAGCAACAGAACTCTGAGAGCAGTCGGGAGCCGGGAGTCGGGAGTCGGGAGCTTGGCCTTGCGCTCCAGCAAATCGAATTCGGTCATCAAGCCAAACTGCTTCAAGCCTTCATCAAGTTGATGGCCTTCGGGCAAACGACGACAGAACTGGATCACCTGAATGAACAGTTCGTCATAAAGTCGGCAGGCCGTCGGTTCAAACGAATCGTTCAACCGTTCAACCAGCAATGGAAACAAAGCGGTGATTCCTGAGCGAGCAACATCGCCGTCGGAGTCGGTTGCGATTCGGCAAATCAGATTGACGGCTTCGCGCAAACAGCCTGAACTGTTTCGGTGATGTTCAATCACCAATTCGGAGGCCCGGCTGGCCAGAGCCAGAGCAGCGGCGGCAGTTAGACTTCCCTGCTCCTTCAACGCTTCAAACTCAGACAATTTGTGGTGGATTTCTTCGATTGGAGTCATCGGCGGAACTATAACATTTCCGTTTGGTTGGCTGCATTGACAGCCTATATGTCGGTTGCTAGACTCCGCGCCTTCCGAACCGAGTTCAAAGCATTGCCCGCTAAAGCATCTTAAAAAAACAGCGGTCAAGTCTGCTGCTCAATCCCTGACTGAAGGAGTTTTGCTCTTATGCCTACGTTTAATGGAGTTCCGACGCCCGAAGACGGCGGACGCATAACCGTCCAAAATAACAAACTGGTAGTTCCCGACAATCCAACCATCCCTTACATCGAAGGCGACGGAATTGGCCGCGACATCTGGAAAGCTTCTGAGCGCGTGTTCGACGCCGCAGTTGAAAAGGCTTACGGCGGCAAACGCCGCGTCGTCTGGTACGAAATCTTCGCCGGCGAAAAAGCCTTCACCAAATTCAACGAGTGGCTGCCCAAAGGCACGCTTGACGCGATTCAATACTTCATCGTTGCCATCAAAGGCCCGCTGACCACGCCTGTTGGCGGGGGCATTCGCTCGCTGAATGTCGCTCTGCGCCAGGTTCTGGATTTGTACGCTTGCGTCCGTCCGGTGCGTTATTTCAACGGAGTCGGCGCTCCGGTCAAACATCCTGAAAAACTGGATGTGGTCATCTTCCGCGAAAACACCGAAGACGTTTACTCCGGCATCGAGTTTCAGGAAGGCTCAGACCGCGCAGCCAAACTGATCGAATTCCTGAAAGATTACGGCTATCAGGTTAATCAGGATTCCGGCATCGGCATCAAGCCGATTTCGATCACCGGCACGCAAAACCTTGTCCGCCGAGCCATTCAGTACGCCATTGACCACAAGAAAAAGCTGGTCACGCTTGTCCACAAGGGCAACATCATGAAGTACACCGAAGGCGCTTTCCGCGATTGGGGTTATCAACTGGCCAAAGCTGAATTCCGCGATCAAATCGTGACCGAAGACGAACTTTGGAAAGATCACAACGGTCAAATGCCCGAAGGCAAAGTTCTGATCAACGACCGTATCGCCGACGCGATGTTCCAGCAATTGCTGCTGCGTCCGGACGAGTATTCGGTCATCGCTACGCCAAATCTGAACGGCGATTACCTGTCGGATGCCTGCGCGGCTCAAGTCGGCGGATTGGGATTGGCTCCGGGGGCAAACATCGGCGACGCGGCTGCGGTCTTTGAAGCCACGCACGGAACGGCTCCGAAATACGCCGACAAAGACGTCATTAATCCAGGCTCTGTCATGCTGTCCGGCGTCATGATGTTTGAGCACATGGGTTGGCAGGAAGTCGCCGACATCATTACCAACGCCATCGTAAAAACCATCGAACAGAAAAAAGTCACCTACGATCTGGAACGCCAGATGGAAGGCGCAACGAAGGTTAAGACTAGCGAATTCGCTACGGCAATTATTGAAAACATGTAGGTTTTAGGTGGCAGGTGACAGGTGTTAGTAGGTAGCTCCTACTACAACCTGTAACCTGTAACCTACCACCTGGAGGAATTATGGGTCGCAAAAAAATTACAGTCGTCGGCGCAGGTAACGTAGGCGCAACGACGGCTCATTGGTTGGTTTCAAAAGAACTCGGCGATGTCGTGCTGCTGGACATCGTCGAAGGCATGCCGCAGGGCAAGGCGCTTGATCTGGCTCAGGCCGGACCGATTGAAGGTTACGACAGCCGTCTGATCGGAACGAATGGTTATAAGGAAACGGCGAATTCAGATGTCGTTGTCATCACCTCAGGGATTGCCCGCAAACCGGGTATGAGCCGCGACGATCTGCTGAACACAAA
>JAGNMH010000300.1 GCA_017991275.1 Acidobacteriota bacterium | reverse complement strand
TCAGTTGCCGCGCCACGCCCTGATCGCGTCCGAGTTCGTCCAGCGACCAGGTGTAAAGATTCGTCTGGCCTTCGGCGCTGGCCGACATCAACAGAGTTTTGCCGTCGGGGCTGATCGTCAGCGAATTCACGTCCACGCCGACAGGCAACAGGCTCAGCCGCCCGCGAATGCCGTCAAAGACGATTTCAACTGCTTTGTTCGCTGGCTTTTTATCTGCTGCTTCGGTTGGTTGTGCAGGTTGAGGCGGCGGAGTTTGCGTGCGGCGCTCAATCGCTGGATTGCGCGGAGATTCTTCTTTGAACAAATCGCGGAACTGGTCTTCGCGGAATTTCGGCGTGCGCGGCAACAAATCCACGCGAGCGATTTGCCCGCTCTCGGTTCGCATGACGGTTTGAAACAGCAGGTAGGTTCCGTCGGGACTCCAGGAAATCGAACTGCCGGAATTCGAGGCCAGCGAACTGATTTGCTTGGCTTCGCCGCCACCCTCTTTTACAGATGCCTGAACCGCGTAAACGTTGCGGAAGGATTTGGCGCTGACCGCTGAAAACGCCAGCCATTTGCTGTCCGGTGACCAGGCGAAGGAGCGGTTATTGATGAACGGCGGACGCTCCATTTTTGCGTCAGCCAGCTTGCGTTCCTGCTTCGATTCGGTTTCGTAAGCGCGAAGCTCGCTGCCGTCGCGGACAAAGGCGATCAGCTTGCCGTCGGGAGAAAAGCGCGGCACGGCGTCTGCTCCGGCGGAGTTGGTCAATTGCGTTTCGGTGTTCGTCGTGAAGTCGAACAAAAACAGATGCGGCGCGCCGTCGCGTTCGGAAACGTAGGCGATGCGTTTGCTGTCGGGCGACCAGACAACGTCGCTTTCCGCCGCCACTGAGCGAGTGACGCGAACGGCATCGCCGCCGTCTTTGGACGAAGCGGCGAAGATTTCTCCGTGCGCAGCGAAGGCGACTTTCTTGCCGTCCGGCGAAAGCGCCAAATCTCCGAAGCCGTTGGTTAATGCCAAATGTTCAATACTGGGGCCAGCCTGAGCGCCTCTGCGAGTGATTGGAATTGCACTGGTTTGTCCAGATGCCGTGTCGAATTTCCAGATGCCGAAGTTGCGCTCAAAGACAATCGTCTTGCCGTCGTAAGAAATAGTTGGCCACAACACTCGACCGCTGGTGAATTTGGTCAGTTGTTTGGCTTGGGCGTTGACCGGTTTTGCCCAGAGATTTTGCGCGCCGCTGCGGTCTGATGTGAAAAAGAGCGTTCGGCCATCGGCGCTCCACATCGGCCATTGCTGCTTGGCTCCGCGCTCGGTCAGTTGTTCATACTTGCCGCCATCATTCAGCAACCAGAGTTCGGATTCGTCCAAATGGCTGTGGCCTTTGCGCCACCATTGACCGGCGCTGTTTCCGCGAGCGGCAAAGGCCAGCGTTTTACCGTCGGGCGACGGGGCGGCGAAAAATTCGCTGGTGTAACGATCCGCAGTCACCTGCATTGGCGTGCCGCCTTCGCTGCCGACGCGGAAAATGTCGTTCATTCCTGAAATGTCTTTGCTTGAAGACGTGAAGTAAATCCATTTGCCATCCCGCGACCAACCGTCCAATTGATCGTTGCTGTCGTCAAAAGTCAGCCGCCGCAAATCGCCAGTCGCAAGTGTCAAAATATAGATGTCACCGTTGCCGGTTCGATTGGAGATGAAGGCCAGTTTTTTTCCATCGGGCGAATAAATCGGTCGCGATTCGTTGGCCGAATGTGCGACCAGCAAACGTGCGTCGCCGCCTGCTGCCGGAACCGTCCAGATGTCTCCGCCGGAAACGAACGCGACCTCTGTGCGGTCAGGCGAAATTGAAGGTTCTGCGAAATACGGCAACGATTCTTTGGAAGCCTGGCCGAAGGTGGAAATTGAAAGCAAAGACAACAACAGTGCGTTGCGAAGGTGCGAAAGGGTGGTTTTGTTCATAGCATCCTCAAGGTTTAACAAACGAAGAAAGTCTTAAAATTGGTCGCAACATTTAAGACTGTTTCTATAAAGTTTATGTTTGGTGGCGCGAAGAATAACTGGTTCTGGGCGGCGGCGTCTAAGCTGAAAAGCAAAATTTCAAGACTCGCCCGGATTGGCTGTGAATCGGTAACCAACCCCGCGCACGGTCAGCAGATGGCGCGGGTTGGACGGCTCGTCTTCGATCAGTTTTCTCAGTCTGGCGATGAAGTTATCAATTGCGCGTGTGTCCGTGTTTTCGCTCAACCCCCAAACGTCTTCCAAAATGTTACGGCGAGAAACTGATTTGCCTTCGTGGCGAATCAGGTAACGCAGCAGGTCGGCTTCCATCAGCGTCAGTTTTTCCACTCGGTTTCCGGCTCGCAATTCCAGCTCGGCAAAGTCAATCGTCTTTCCGGCGAAGCTGAACTCGTCGCCGTTTTGACTTTTTTCCTGGGCCAGATGAAACCATTGTCGCCGCCTGAGCAGTCCTTTCAGCCGCGCGATCAGAATCGTCAGTTCGAATGGTTTAGGCAGATAATCATCAGCTCCGGCTTCAAAACCTTTCAGGACGTCTTCCGGGCGGCTGCGCGCTGTCAGCATCAGAATTGGAACGAACTGCCCAGCCTGGCGCAATTCGGCGGCGACTTCAAAACCGTCTTTGCCGGGCAGCATCACGTCCAGGGCAACGACGTCGAACCGTTTCGGATTTCCCATCAAAAGTTCAAGAGCCGTTTCGCCGTCAGCGGCAATTTCTACTTCATAACCTTCGGCTTCCAGATTGAATCGCAAACCGTCGGCCAGATGTTTTTCGTCTTCAACAATCAGAATTACGCTCATTCTTTTACTCGTTTGCTCTGGGTAATTGGATCGTGAACGTGCTGCCCAATCCCTCGCCTTCGCTTTCGGCAAAGACCTTTCCTCCGTGTTTGTTGACGACTGAACGGACAATGAAAAGTCCCAGACCAGTACCTTTGACTTTGACGCTGATGCGGCGCGGGACGCGGTAAAACCGTTTGAAAACTTGATCTAAATAAGTGCGCGGAATGCCTGCGCCACGGTCAGTGACGCGAACGGCTACGCGGCGGTCGTCAATGTCCGTGACTTCGACCGTCACGTTGATTTCCTTGTCGGAGTATTTGATTGCGTTATCTATCAGATTGGAAATTGCTGCGCGCAATTCGTCGGCGTCACCTTTGACCAGCGGGCGGCGATTGCTGTTTAGCGACTCGCTATACTTCAACACGGTTTCGTCCAGATGGGTCTGTCTGCGGGCAACTTCAATGCAACTGCGAGACAGTTCGCCCAGATCAATCAATGAAAGTTGAATTGGGCGACGGCGGTCGCCGGCATGGCCCGCGCGCAAAACCTGTTCGACGGTTCGCAATAATCGGTCGCTGTCTTCCAGCATGATTCCGTAAAATTCTTTGCGCTTGGTTTCGCCAACTTCGCGGGTTTGCAGAGTCTCCAGATACAGCCGGATTGAAGCAATCGGAGTTTTCAATTCATGCGTGACGGCGTTGATAAAGCTGTCATGCTGCTCGTTCCGGCGAATTTCCCTGACCAGAAAAATGGTGTTCAGGGTCAAGCCGGCGATAATCATCAGAAAAAAGATGACGCCGAAAATCAGCAGGGCTACTTGCCGCCAATGAAAAACTATCCAGCCGACGTTCAAGGCCACGGCCAGCACGATCAGGCAAATGCCCAGCACGGTAAAAAAAATGACGGATTTTTTTCGGTGACTTCCTAAACGCATCGCAGTCATTTTAGGCTAATCATCAGGGAAATCCACAGTTACCCCTAATTATCCGATGCTGCAAGCCGGATAAGATCAACGAGATAGAGCTTTTCTATGAAAGCTTTTGTTTTGCTATAGTGTCGCCGTCATACAGGGCTTCGACTTCACTTTCGTTTATGCCAAAAGCTGATTCACTTATTTCTGTCGGGCTGATCATTGCCGCTATAGTTGCTGGCGGTTGCGGCAAAGCTACAAAAGCCGTAGCCGAAAACCGCCAACCTATGCCTGCCGTGCCAGCAACCTGGAGCGACGACGACAAGGACGGAATCCCGGATGCAGCAGAGCTTCATTCCCCTGACGACCGGCAAAACTTCCGCCGCTGGTTTGCGGCAATTGCCGAAATGCAGTTTTACAGCTTGAACCCGCTCTGGTCTAAAGAGCAGCGCGATTGCGCCGGGCTGGTTCGTTTCGCCTGGCGAGAAGCTTTGAGAAAACACGACCGCTTATGGTTTCAAGGAATGGGGGCGGGTTATGAGCCGGTCGCGCCGGATGTTAAAGCCATTTCGCTGGAAAGAAACCCGCTCGGCGAAAAGCTCTTTCGGACTGATTTCGGCGCGTTTGTCGAAGGCGATTTGACTGATAGGTTTTCCGAATTCGCCGACGCCAGGACTTTAAAGAATTACAACTCGGAGTTCATCACTCGCAACCGCAAGCAGTTGAATCAGTTGCAACCCGGCGACCTGCTTTTCTTTCATCAACCCTGGGTTCAGAAATTTCCTTATCACGTCATGATTTTTTTAGGCGAAGCCCGTCAGGCAAACGAAGGCGCAAACGATTGGGTGGTTTATCACACTGGCTCTTCTGCCGAAGACGAGGGCGAAGACAAAGGCGAAATGAAAAAGGTCAGGCTGTCGGTTCTGGATCAACATCCGAATCCGCGCTGGCGGCCAATTGAACGCAATCAAAATTTTCTTGGCTTTTACCGACTCAAGGTTCTGCAATGAACAGGAGATTGCAATTGCCCATTACTCATTCGCCATTACCCATTAACCGACAGGTAGAGAGTTTTCTACCCTGACCGCTAATGGGTAATTGGTAATGCTCAATGGTTAATGCAGGATGGGATTATGAAACTGCGAAAACTTCTTAGCTCAGTTACTGTTTATCTGGTTGTTATCGTGGCGGCGCTTTCCATCGCCACTTTGAAGATGCGGGCGCAAGGCGATCAGCCAGCGGCGGTTCCGACTGCTGCGGCTACGCCGCAAGCTTCACCTCAACCAAGCGCTACGCCAATCAAGCCGCATTTTTCGCTGGCGACGAATCGGACTTACGGAACTCACGAAAAGACGCGCGTTTACATCAGCTATCAGGGAATTGATTCGCTGGATTTTCGTGTTTACAAAATCAAAGACCCGTTCAAGTTTTTCAAACAGTTGACCAACCCGCACACGATGGGCGAAGACGACCGCGAGATGGTCAGCGAAGTTGTTGAAACCCAGAATCGCAAGCTGTCTTTTTTGGAAAAGCTACGCTCGTTCAAGAGCGGAATCTATTTCAGTTTCAAAAACTATTTTCGCACTCAAATTCGACGCGAAGCCCGCGCCGAATTCAACGACAAATTCCGTTCGGGCGAACGGCTGCCGATTGATCGAGCCAGTTATGCGCAAGTTCCGCTGCTGAACCCGGATCAACTGGAAGACAGTTTCAAACAGATTTTGACTCCGCTGGATAATCGCTGGGACACGCGAATGGTGACGCTGGGGCAGAAATCGCCGGGCGTTTATCTGGTCGAAGCCGTCAACGCTCAGGCAGGAGCAAAAAGCCTTCGCGCTTACACCATTGCCGTCGTTTCCGACCTGACGATGATCAGCAAGATCGCTCACGACGGCGAAGTGATGGTTTACACCGTTGATCGCAAAACCGGCGAACCTCGTGACGATGCAAACGTTCAGATAGTCAAAGGCAACAAAGTGCTGGCCAGCAACAAAACCGACAAAGACGGTTTGATGCGCGTCGCGGTCAATCAGCCAAAAGTCGAAGTCGCCAACGACACAGCCGCTGAACCCGAAGCCGATGAAGAAGTCGGCCCTGACGATTTTCTTATTCTGGCTGAACGGAAAGGCGATTTCGCCGTTTCCGATCTGGCCTCTTACTTTTTCAACTGGACTGAAGGCGAAGAATCGCCAGCCGGAAATCTGACCAGCTACATTTACACCGACCGCCCGGTTTACCGGCCTGAACAAAAAGCCTATTTCAAAGGCATTCTTCGTCAGTTGACCGAAGGCGGTTATCAATTGCCGCAATCGCGCGCAGTTCACGTTGTCGTGACTGACCCTGACGGCAAGGAGATATTTCAAAAAGATTTGACGCTTACCGCCCGTGGGACTTTCAGTGGAGAGGTGGACATTGCCGCCGGAGCGCCGCTTGGCAGTTACGGCATTGCGGTCCACCTGAACGGAGTCGAAGCCGCTCGCGGTTATTTTGAAGTCGCCGAATACAAAAAGCCCGAATACAAGGTCAAAGTTTCGACGCCCAAAACCTTCGTCGCTGTTGGCGAGAAAACCAAATTCACAGTTGAAGCCAAATACTTTTTCGGCTCGCCGGTCAAAAACGCCGACGTCAAGTATTACATCTACCGCTCGCCTTATTACGCCTGGTTCTGGGAAAGCGATGATGACGGAATCGGCGACAACAGCGAAGAAGACGAATACGGTTATCACGGTTACGGTAACGACATGGTCAAAGAAGGCGAAGGCCGTCTGGATGAAAACGGACAGCTTGAAATCGCCTTCGACGTGCCGCCGGCAGCGGCCAACGAAGGCCGCGATTTCACTTATCGGCTGGAAGCGATGGTCACAGATTCGGCTCGCCGAGAAATTGAAGGTAAGGCGAGTTTTGTCGGCACTCGCGGCAACATTTCAGTCAGCGCCAATTCCGACCGCTATGTTTATTACAAAGGCGAAACCGCCAAAGTTCGCGTCCGCACACGAGATTACGAAGGCCGACCGGTTGCAACCAAAGTCGGTTTGAAATTTTCGTTGTCGCGTTGGGAAAAGGTTGAAAAGGAAGACAACGGTTACAAATACACCGACTGGGTTCGCAAATTTGAAAGCGCCACGACCGGTGAAGTG
>JAGNMH010000299.1 GCA_017991275.1 Acidobacteriota bacterium | reverse complement strand
GCGGTGTATCAAACGAAGGTTTGGCAGGCATTCCCAAACCCTTTGTCGGCCGGACCAAGAATTCAAGTGAATGGCCTGAGTTTTCGCCAATGGAAGTGTTGAAACAATGGACAGAGGCCGCCAATCCGGCTGCCGACGGGGCAGCATTGTTCGGACAAGCCAAGTCACAGGCAAATGCCAAATCGCCACCAACTGAATCCGATGCTGCGACGCCCAACGACAAGATGACAACAGCGACACGCGCCACTTCCGCGAGAGTCGCGCCGGATTTAGACGACATTGCCCGTCAGGTTTATCCGATTTTGAAACGACGTTTGGACGCCGAACGAAGGCGCGAACTTTTCTAGGTTCGGTAGGGTACCGCGCGCGTGAGCAAGCGGTACCGTAACGCGAGGAAATCAAATGAGTCTGGCCAAAGCAAAAATCGTGCGATTGGACAAGAACAACCGGCGCAAAGAAGAAGTTGTCGTCATGTTCAATCCGAAAGAACTGACGTTTTCCAAGCAAAACACCTGGCATCGTCAGGCCAAACCCAAGGCCAATACGCCGGATTTCGATTTCGGCGGCGGCAATCCGACAACCTTGCAAATGCAACTTTACTTCGACACTTACGCCGCCAAAAAAGACGTGCGGAGCGAATACACCGACAAAATCTACAAGATGCTGTTGGTGGACGAAGATTTGAAAGACAACACCAACGGCAAAAGTCGCCCCCCTTATGTGCGCTTTCAATGGGGCGACAAAGTGGGATTCAAAGCCGTCATCACCAGTTTGACGCAACGCTTCACCTTGTTTCGTGAAGACGGAACTCCCGTCAGAGCTGTGCTGGATGTGAGCTTCACCCAAGTCGTAGATGAATTGTTTTATCCGTCGCAAAACCCGACTTCGGGCGGAGTCGGCGGCGAGCACGTTTGGACTGTGCGCGAAGGCGACAAGCTGGAAGCCATTGCCTATGCCGAATATGGCGACGCGACATTGTGGCGAGCAATTGCCGACGCCAACGATTTGACCACTGTCCGGCGATTGAAACCCGGCACGCAACTGATGATTCCTAATGCCTGAACCTGAACGAAAACAAGAAAGCCAGTCGCTGACGCACTTCTATTTGTACCTGGAAAAAGACGGGCGACCGGTTGAGGCGGAAGCTCCGTTGATGCGGGCTGTGCTTTCGATCACGGTCGAAAACAGTTTGCATCTGCCCGATGTGGCGACGCTGGAAATTTACGACCCGCAATTGAAATGGGTGGATTCCGACAAACTTACGCCCGGACGTGCCATTCGCATCACGGCGCGCGCAACAGAAAAAAATAGCGAAGAGAAACCGGTCTTTGAAGGCGAGATCGTCGAAATCGAATCGGAGTTCGGCACCGGCAGTCATCAATTGATCGTCCGCGTGTTTGATCGTTTGCATCGCCTGACGCGCGGTCGCCACGTGCGTTCGTTCCGCAACGTAACCGATGCCGATGTGGTCAAACGATTGGCGGCGGAAGCCAGGTTGGAAACCGATGTCACGGCAACGCGGCGAGTTCATCGTCACTTGTTTCAGAACAACCAGACCAACCTGGAATTTCTGCGCGAACGTGCGAAGGCTTTGGGGTTTCTGCTTTATGTCAGCGGCAAAAAGCTTTGCTTCAAACCGCCGTCGGATCACAAAGAGCGCGAAATCGAATTGCATTGGGGCGGCAACCTGCACGAATTCCGCGCGCGTATGACGACCATCGGACAGGTCAACAAAGTCATCGTGCGCGGCTGGGATCCGCAATCCCGCCGCGAAATCACAGGCCAATCCGACAAAGGCGAAAGCGCCCGCAAAATCGGCGAAAAGAAACAAGGCGGCGCAATGGCCAAAGAAGCTTTTCAAATCCAGGCCGAACATCTGGTGGCCAATCAACCAGTCCGTTCGCAGGCCGAAGCCGATCACATTGCAAAGGCCGTTGCCGACCGACAAGCCGAACGCTTTATCGAAGCCGACGGCGAATGTCGCGGCAATCCGGGCATCATCGCAGGCGCAACCATCAAGCTGTTCGGTTTGGGAGAACGTTTCAGCGGCAATTATTTCGTCACCGCTGCGACGCATCATTACAGCGCCGAGCGCAATTACAACACGCACTTCCATATTTCCGGCCAGACTCCGGCGACCTTGCTGCGCTTGTTGCGCGGAGACGAAGACGAACGCGCGATGAACGGTTTCGGCCTGATCGTCGGCATCGTCACGGACAACAGCGACCCGGATGGTTGGGGGCGCGTCAAAGTCAAATTCCCGTATTTGACGGGCGATTACGCCACAGATTGGGCGCGCGTAGTTTCCGCCGGAGCAGGCCGGCAACGCGGCATTCAATTCATCCCGGAAGTAAACGACGAAGTGCTGGTTGGCTTTGAATTCGGCGACGTGCATCACCCTTACGTCATCGGCAGTTTATGGAATGGCAAAGATTCTCCGCCGGATAAGCAAGGCGCAGGCAAGATCGTCATCGCCGACAAATACGGCAACTCGATCAAGCTGGACAGCGAAGGCGTGACGATCAAAGGCAAAACCATCAACCTGAATTGAAGAAAAACGATGTGTCAGTAGCCCGCGCGTAAGCAAGGGCTTGTTTTGAGTGAAAAAGCCCTTGCTTACGCGCGGGCTACCGACACGAGCGTAAGTCCTAAAGGAACACTATGGGGCAACCGGCAGCGAAAAAAGGCGATCAGGTGACGGCCACGGACATTCATATCGTGTTGATTCCAACGGCTGCGGGTCCAATTCCAACTCCGCTACCGCACCCATTTGCAGGAATCCTAGACAACAAGCTGAGCGACAACGTGAAGATCGAAGGTCAGGCGGCAGCAACGGTTGACAGCATTGCCAACAACAAACCGCCACACATTCCGCAAGGTGGCCCCTTTCAAAAGCCGCCTTCAGACAAAGGCAAAATCATCAGCGGCAGCGCGACCGTCAACATCAATGGCAAAGCCGCGGCGCGCAATGGCGACAAGGCTGAAACCTGCAACGATCCGGCGGACTTGCCGAATGGAGTAGTGATTGCGACCGGCACGGTTTTGATCGGATAGGAAAACAATGAACGAATTTCTGGGCAAAGGTTGGGCTTTTCCATTGGGAGTCAACGCTCGCGGTGGAATCGCGCTTTCCAGTGGCGAGCACGAAATCGAACAGTCCATCTGGATGATTCTGCTGACGCCGAAAGGTCAGCGCGTCATGCGCCCGGAGTTCGGCTGCCTGATTCACGATTTGATCTTCGCGCCGAACGATGCCGCAACCGCAGGGCTGGCGGCGCATTACGTCGGAGAGGCTTTGCAAATGTGGGAGCCTCGCATTCGCGTCGTGGAGGTCAAAGCAATGGCCGATCCTGATGATGCTGCGCGATTGCTGATCGAAATCCATTACGAGATCAAAGCCACGCTTGACCGCCGCTCGCTGGTTTATCCGTTTTATCGCATTCCGGGGGAATGATTCATTTATGCCGCTGCCGACTCCAAAATTAGACGACCGCAAGTTTCAGAACATCGTTGATGAAGCCAAACGGTTGATTCCGCGTTACTGCCCGGAATGGACTGATCACAACGTCAGTGATCCCGGCGTGGCCATGATCGAACTGTTCGCCTGGATGAGCGAAATGTTGCTGTATCGCGTCAATCAAGTCCCGGAAAAGAATTACATCAAGTTTCTGGAAATGATCGGAGTTCGTTTGAATCCGCCGCGTCCGGCTCGCGCGCCGGTCACGTTTTATCTGTCCGCGCCGTTGCTTGATAAAAGCTTGACCATCAAACGTGAAACCGAAGTCGCCACGGTGCGAACGGAAACCAGTCCGGCAGTCGTCTTTGCCACCGAACGCGAACTGGTTTTGCATCCGCCGGAATTGCTGGCCGTGTATGCGGGCGATGAAAAAACTGGCAACAAACTCCTGTTCGATAAGGCTGGAATGGTGATGGACGGACGCGGCATCAGCCCGAAACCAGCGGCAATCTTTCCCGACAAATTGCCCGGCGAAGCCATGTTTCTGGCGTTGGCAAACAATGTCGGCCATCACGTGCTGGCGCTGGACCTGGATTGCGTGCCGGGCGAAATCAGAACTCCCGATCAAAGCCCAATCAGTTGGCAAGCCTGGCAAGGCGATTGGCGCAAGCCCTGGCTGCCTTGCGAAATTGAAGACGATCAAACCAACAAATGGGCCAAAGGTGGCGAGCTTGTTTTGCGATTGCCTGAAATGAAAAAGACAGAGATGTTCGGCATCACGGCATATTGGCTTTGCTGCCGATTGCTGACCGTGTCTGGCAATCAGCATAACTACACTGAATCGCCGAGCTTGCGACAATTGAAGAAGATCGAAACGCGCGGCGGCACGGCTTCGGCTCGGCACGCGCTGGCGGTGGCTGAAGAAATTCTGGGGCAAAGCGACGGAGCGCCGGGGCAAATTTTCAAGCTGCATCACGCGCCGGTGCTGCCGCTCAACCAACACAGCGATCATCTGATCGTCAAAGAACCGGGCGACAAAGACGGCGAAGCCTGGCGTGAAGTCCGCGACTTCGCTTCATCGGATAAAGACGATCCTCATTTCACGCTGGATCATGCGACGGGCGAAATCATGCTCGGCCCGGCGTTGTTACAGCCGGACAACTCCATTCGACAATTCGGCAAAGTCCCGCCGCACGGCAGCCAATTGATGCTCACGCGCTATCAACACGGCGGCGGCACAATTGGCAACGTTCCCGCCGGAACCTTGTGCGAACTCGGCGAATCGCTGCCGTACATCGCTGGCGTGACCAATCATCAAAATGCAATCGGCGGTCGCAATGCCCAAACGCTCAGCGACGCCAAGCTTCGCGCGCCGCAAGCTCTGCGCGCCGCAGACCGCGCCGTCAGCGCCGAAGATTACGAATCGCTGGCAACGGAAGTGCCCGGCGTGAAGCGCGCGCTTTGTCTGGCCGCCGGATTACAACCGACAGATCCAAAACAAAATGCCTTACCGGGAACCGTCCAGATTTATGTGCTGCCGGAAATCGAAACCATTCCGCAACCCATCCCGGAAGCGATGCTGCGGCCTTCGCAAAAATTGCTCAACGAAGTGAAACGCTTTTTGACGCGGCGTTCGTTGCCCGGCGTGGATGTGATGCCAAGTTGGCCGATTTATCGCTGGATCAAAGTCGAAGCCATTTTGCGGCTCAGCCCTCACGCCGAAGACCGCTTGCTCAATCAATCAAGTGAAAGCCCGGCGACGGAAAGTCTGAAAGCGGAAATCGAAGCGCAAGCTACAGACGCGCTTCATCGTTACCTGAATCCGCACACAGGCGGGCCGCAAGGTTACGGCTGGCCTTTCGGGCGCAAGCTGCATCGCTTTGAACTGGAAAATCTGCTGCTGCGAATTCCCGGCGTCGAAGTAGTGCGAAAGCTGGAATTGTGGGGCAGCGAACCTGACAAGAGCGCCAGTCTCGGCCAACCGGTTTCGGAAGTCGTGCTGGAACCGCGCAGTCTGATCTGTTCGACACAACACAAAGTCATCGTTGAATTCGCCGACGAAAAGACTGACAAAAAGGACGCCAACCGATGAAAATGAACGGCTACACAAAAACGAAAATCGTGGAGGATAACGGTAGCTGGCAGATTTGGCCGGTGAAAAAATCGGGGGAGTTGAGTGAGAAAGGCGAAATGACAAACGCCAGCAGCTATATGGATTTTCTGCCGCCGGTTTTTCAACACAACGATTTTGCCGGACGATTTTTGGGCGTCTTTGAATCCATCTGGGAGCCGCTGGAACAACGACAGGATCACATCGCCTTGTACTTCGACCCGCGCGCTTGTCCGTCAACCTGGCTGGCGTGGTTGGGCGAATGGCTGGGTGTGCGACTCAATCCCGACTGGCCTGAAGCAGTGCAACGCGCAGTGCTGGCCGAAATCGCGCGGTCGTATCGGTTGCGCGGCACACGGTTGTTTTTGACTCGCGTGTTGCGCGCCGCGACTGGCGTGACTCCGCGCATCACCAATGCGGAAGCATTCGTTTTCAGGGTTCGCTGGCCGCGAGCGATTCAGTCTCCGGCCATCGCCCGCGAGTTAATCGAAATGTTCAAACCCGCAGCCGTCGGTTACGAAATCGTGAATTGAGGGAGCGTTGCCATGAATTACATCATCAAAGCTTATGACAAAGGCGGCACACCGATCAGATCGTGGGAGCTTGGCGATAGAGCTTTGTCGCTGCGCGTTGAAGAAGGCACGATTCAGGCAGTCGCCTATTCCCACGCCGAACTGACTATCGAACAAAGCGGCGGCGTTCGCGTCACCAATGTCAGCGGCGCGCGAGCCTATTTGCGGGAACTGCTGCAAAAAAGCGACGAAAGAAAGTGGAATGTCGGCGAAGATTTAAGCTTCTGGGATTACACGCTGAGGCTGGAATCGAAAAGTGATGATTCAGGCGTTGCCGTCACGCTTTTGCCAGCAAACCTCACGCTGCGTCCGGGTGAAAAAGCCAAATGCGAAGTCGAGTTGCATTACACAGGCCGCGAAGACTTAAAGGTCGGATTGAAGGCCGCCGAATTCCCCGAAAATTGGCTGCAATGCGAACCGCGCCGGGTCAGCCTGAACGAAGCGAATAGAACCGCTCACCTGACGTTGACGATTTCCGTCCCCAAAACCATTCGCCAGGAAAGCAATTACGACGTGACCGTCACCGCCATTGACGAACAAACCAAGCGCGAACTGGGCAACGAATTGACCGAGTGGAGCGTGATTCCGGCCAGCCGTTTGGAGATTCTTCCCACCGTTCGGCGCAGACGCTTTCGCGCCAATTACAAACTCAACTTGAGAAACGCTCGCAGCCGAACGATTGATTACACTCTGACTGGTCAGTGCGAAAG
>JAGNMH010000298.1 GCA_017991275.1 Acidobacteriota bacterium | reverse complement strand
ACGCAATGGCGCGCGTCGCCGACTTGGCGGGGCCGAATGGGTGTTTCGCCGCGAACCCGCCTTTGCCGTCATTGATGAAAAGATAGCTCTGACCGTTATCGCGGTGCGGCACGACCAAATCGGGCAGCCCGTCATCGTTGAGGTCTCCGGCAGCGATGGTCGTGGCGGATTCGGACGAAAGCACGCGACACGCGGGAAAGCGTCCGCGTCCATCATTCATGCAAATATAGTTGGCGCTGCGATTAGCATTACCTCCTCGATTCGCCACGACGATGTCGGGGCGATCATCTTTGTTGAGGTCAACCACCGTGACATTGCGCGTCGGCCAGCGGGCTTCGCCAAACGTACCGGCGAAGCTGAAGCGTCCCTTGCCGTCATTGAAGTACACGACCTTTTCATCCGGCGCGTCGTTGCCCACGACAAGGTCAAGGTCGCCGTCACCGTCCAAATCCGCAAGCGCAGCCGTGTAGGTTCGATCCGCCTTCTCGCTGAGATTGCGTCGTTGATCGAAGCGGCCTTTGCCGTCGTTGAGCAGCATCAGTTCAACCAAAGGCCAGTGGCGTCCTTTCGCCAGCACAAGGTCGAGATCGCCATCTCCATCAAGATCACCGAGGTTTGCATTGGCAGTCGTTTCGGCTTTTTCCTCAAGAGGAATAGCGCGGTTGAAATTAGGAATGGTCGAACCAGTCCTTGCGCCCGCAGCAAACGCCAGCAGGAAAGTGACAAGCAACACACTGAATGTTTTCATTTCATTTCTCCTCGAACAACGGTCAGCGCGCCTTTGCCAGATTGGCCACGATGTCGAAATGGAATCGCACAAATTTGTGCAGAGCTTCTTCCAGGATGCGTTCCTGGTCGCTGTGCGCGCCGTAACCTTTCGGGCCGTCTTCGCTGTCGTACATTGGGCCGACTCCGTAACATTCGACGCCTTTGGCTCGCAGATAAGCCATATCGGTTGCGCCGGTGCTCATCGTCGGCAGAGTGACCGAGTTGTAATGCTGTTTGACGGCGGCTTCCAAAATGCGAAAGGCTTCGGCGTCAATCCGTGAAGGCCGCGCGCCGGGTCGCGTGTTGCGTTCGTTTCTGGCGACTGTAACCGCCGGGTCGCTGATGACTTTACGAATTTCAGCCAGCAGGGTTTCCATGTTTTCATCCGGCAATGCGCGCACGTCCAGAGTTGCTTCGGCTTCCGAAGGGATCACGTTCACTTGATAACCGGCTTTGATGATGTTTGGCGAAATCGAAGTTCGCAGCATTGAATGATGGCGAGGTTCGTTGACGGCAAAGTATTCCTGAATCGCGGCGCTCATTTCCGGGTTGGCTATGTTGCGGTAACGGTTGGCTTCTTCGGGTGAGCTGATACTGGCAAGCCGCTCGAAATAAGTTTTGGTCGTGTCATTCAACCGCATCGGTGTTGACCACGCGGAGAGTTTAGCGATGGCTTGGGACAAATGAACAACTGCGTTGGTTCTGAGCGGGACAGAACCGTGCCCAGCAGGGCCGCGCGCAGTCAGCGTCACTCCGTAAGGAATCTTTTCGGAAGTTTGCACCTGAGCAAAACGAATTTTGCCACCAGTGCGAATCACGCCACCGCCTTCGGCAAAACAGAACTCGGCGTCAATTTCCGGCCAATGCTTTTCGACCATGTACGCGATGCCGAATTGCGTGCTGGCTTCTTCGCCTGCTTCTGCAAGGAAGATCACGTCGCGGTCGAGTTGAACATTCATTCGTTTAAGCAACAGCATCACCATCAATCCGGCGGTCGCGTTGTCTTTGTCATCCACCGTGCCGCGCCCGTAAACATAGCCGCCTTCGCGCGTAGCCGAAAACGGAGCGTGCGTCCATTTCGCCGGATCAACTTTAACCACGTCGGTGTGCCCCATAATCAGCACCGGACGTTTTTTGCCGTTGCCTTTTAACCGAGCGACAAGATTTGGGCGGTTTGGATCGTTGGCAAAGATTTTGGTTTCGATACCTTCTTTATCCAGCACAGATTTCAGGTAATCCACCACCAGCTTTTCATTGCCTGGTGGATTGCTGGTGTCCAGGCGCAGGATCGCCTGAAAGTGGCGCATGGTTTCTTCTTCGATCTTTGACCAATCCGTCTGAGACACCGATTGTGAAACTTGCTGTGGCACAGTCGGAATCAACAGAACCAGCAGAACGAACAGGGTTAAACGAGCGAACGTCATAAGATGCCCTCCGAGTCGGTTTTAGTTTTTATGCTTGTGCAGTGCGTTGATGGGCGGCAATGCTACAACCAAAGAAAGCAAAAAGGAAAAAGAAAGCGAGCCGCCTGAAGCAATCAAACCAAAGCGAATGAAGTTCATTTGCTTTGGTCGAATATGCTGCAAACAGCCCGCTAAGAAACTCGATCTTAAATTTAGAACGAGAGCTTTAACGCAAACCGGAATTGCCGCTCAGTTCCCTGAGCAGAAGTGATTTCGCTGAAACCGTTCAGGTTTAGGATCGAACCGTCCTGATTTCGCGTCGGTGAAGATGCGTTTGCGCCGGGATTGTTGAACGCCGCCGTGTTGGTCAAGTTAAAGACCTCGCTGCGGAATTGCAGTGAAAACCGTTCCGTCAGTTTGAAGTTGCGGAACAAACTCGCGTCCAGGTTGAAAACTCCAGGTCCGCGCAACGTGTTGCGTCCCACCGTTCCGTAACGAGCAGCCGTGACAGGTGCAAACGCCGTCGGGTCGAAGTAGCTTACGCCGCGACCGATGTTGCCCAGAATCTGAACATCCGCTTTGACCTGATCGGCGGTTTGAGTGTTACCCGGCGCGTTCAACGATGTTGCTGAAGACGTGACGGTGAACGGAGTGCCGCTCAATCGGCTCATGATGCCGTTGAACTGCCAACCTCCGGCGACCCACGATGCTGGGCCACTGGTCGCCCAGCGTTTGCCAGCGCCGAACGGCAATTCATACACGCCATAAAGCTGAAAGTTGTGCTTGCGATCAAACCCTGTCAACGCACGATTACGCGCCCATTGTGAAACGGAATGGAACGTCAACCCGGAATCGCTGTTATCGGCATAACCCATCGCCTTTGAAAAAGTGTATGTCACACCGACTTGCGCGCTGGGATTCAACCGGCGATTCAACTGCGTTTGCAGCGAATCGTAGGTGGCTGTATTGAACGGAACCAGCATGTTGATGTTGGCAATGCGTCCGAATTTCGCCAGTGCGCGTCCGGCGTTGCCCAGGCCGACTTCGCCTGCGTTGATGTTGACGTTGGCCGTCTGCCGTATGGCTCGCGAACCTACGTAACCGGCTTGCGCTGTGAAGCCCCAACCGATGTCGCGCTGCACTGTCAGGTTGAAGGATTGAATGTAGCCGCGGTTGAACACTTGCGGGAAGGTTTGCGTGCCGATGTTGGTCGGCAACGTAATGGAACCCGATGAAATGTCCGGCGACACGATTGGCGGCAAACCTTCTTTCAGCGTTCCGGCGGATTGAAACGACGTCGCGCCGGAAATCTGCAACGAAATTGTTGCCGGATAAGCGTCGCGCATGTTGCGGAAAGAGTTCGGATCAACACTGATACCGTATCCGGCGCGTATCACAGTTTTTTCAGCCAGGCGATACGCGATGCCCAGACGTGGCGCGAACTGGCCAATCCCGACATCCACACCAGTGTTGTTTGGAGTGCTGCCCAATCCTCCAATCAACACTTTGTCCAGAATCGGATCGTAACGTTCCGCTCCGCGATGATCGCGCGTTGCAAACGGATACCGTTCAAAGCGCGTGCCGAAATTGACGGTCAGATTTCGCGTCACCTGCCATTGATCGCGGGCATAAACTCCCCATCCGGGCATGCGCACCGCAGCCGGATTGATGTTCTGCAAATCCTTGCCTTTGCTTTGCGGTAAACCAAGCAGGAAGTCCGCCCAACCGTTATACAGCGTCGGAGCAGCGCCACCATTCAACGCCGTCAATCCGCCGCTGAAGTTGAAGCCGCCGCGCGGGCCGAACGCCGCCTGCGGTTGAAAGTGATTGATTGTGTAGTAGGTATATTCGCCGCCGAATCGCAAACTGTGCGCGCCGCGTAACCAGCTTAAATTGCCTGCCGCCACGTACTGGTTGTCACGGAATAGAAACGGGTTTGACTGGTTCGGATTGCCGATGGAAGAGAAACCGCTGATGGTGAAACGCGGATACCCGCCCTGCAATCTGTCGGGACCATTGGTTCCCGGAATGCCCAGATCCTCCAAACCGTAGTTCTTATCAATATCCACGTTTTGCGCGCCAAGCCGTTGGCGTGTGAAACCAATGTTGCCGTCGAGCAATAAGCGCGACGAAATCGTATAGGTTCCGCCGATGGCCGTGCTTTGCACCCGGCCCGGTGCATTGCCGGGCTGACCGCCAGCCAGCGCATCGCCGCCCGCAGCGCCCAGTGATGGCGGATCGAAAATCTGGCTGGGCGAAATGGAATAGCGCACGAACATCGTGGATTTTTCGTTAGGGTTGTAATTGACCTTGAAATCGTAATTGTCGCGGTTGAATTCATACGTCCCGCTGGCAAAGTAATCATTAGCGGGCGTGGACGTCACCAGATTCGGCGCTGGAATCAGCGCAATCAGTTTCAAGGCAATAGGATCAATGCGGTTGACGGGAATGCGACCGTTTGCGAATTCCGTTCGCCCGGTTCCATTGGCGTTGCCAGTCGCCGGGTCGTAAATCCGCGCACCCGTGCCGCTGAAATCGCCTTGCCGCAAAGCCGCTGTCGGCAAGGTGCGGAATGCCGAAGCATTTTGCCGACGCACGGTTCGTTCCCACGAACCAAAGAAAAAGAGTTTGTTTTTGATGACCGGCCCGCCGAAGGTGCCGCCGAATTGGTTAAAGATGTTTTTCGGCAAAGTGCCGGGTTGGTAGTAAAAATAGTTGCGCGCTTTCAAACGGCTGTTGGTATGAAACTCGTGCGCGCTGCCGTGGAACTGGTTGCCGCCGGCTTTGATCTGCACGTTGACCGCCGCGCCGCCCGCCATGCCCTGTTCGGCGTCAAAACTGTTGGTCACGATATTGACGGTTTCGACGGCATCTTGCGGAGGCACATAAGCCACAATGTGCGGCAGCCAGGGATAACTGACCGTCGCGCCATCCAGCCGCGTATTGTTGTTGGAAAACGACGCGCCGTTGAAATTCGTGACAAGCGCGCGTTGCGGATTGCCTGCATCCGAATGTGCATCGGCGGGCGCTGATGCGCCGGGAATCAATTTGTAAAGCTGCTGAAAGTTGCGTCCTGCCCCAATCGGCAAATTGGTAATCTGAGCTTTTTCAAGCTGATTGCTGACATCGGCCCGGTCAGTCTGCAAGATCGGAGCCGCTGCCGTGATGTTGACTGTTTCAGACGCTCCGCCAACTGTCATCTGCACGTCTTCACGCACGATGCTGTTGAGCGAGATATTGATGCCAGTTTTGGTGTAAGACTTAAAACCGCTTTGGCCAATTGCCAGATCGTAGACACCAACCTGTAGGTCGCGGAACGCATAGGCTCCGCTATCATCGGATGTTGCCTCGCGTTGCTGTCCGGTCGCCTTGTTGGTCACCGTGATTTTGGCTCCTGGTAAAACAGCGCCTGATTGGTCTTCAACGCGTCCGACCAAAGAGCCATAAAGCACCTGGGCTTGGGCTGATTGCTGAGCAGCACAGACAACAAACAAAACTGTCAGGCTTAAAGCCAACAATTTCGCCGATGCCTCTGCCATTCGGGAGGTTAAGTTTTTCATTCATGGTCTCCTGGAAAATCCACTGCCGTGGATGAGGTTAAATGCGACTGTCTTTTTGCGCGGTGCAATGATTTTCCAGCAAAGCTCTGTACGACTTGTTTTTTATTTAATTGATTGTTTTTTTAGGCCAGCAAATTTCGCTGCACTATACCGTGAACATCCGTCAGCCGGAAGTCCCGGCCTTGAAATCTGTAGGTCAATCTTTGATGGTCAAAGCCGAGTTGATTCAGCAAAGTGGCGTGCAGATCGTGTACGTGCATCCCGCCTTCCGTCACCCCAAAGCCGAGTTCGTCCGTTTCGCCGTGCATGTAACCGGCCTTGAAACCGCCGCCCGCGACCCACAACGTAAACCCTTCGATGTGATGATCGCGTCCGGTCGTTTCGCGGACTTCGCCCATCGGTGTGCGTCCGAATTCTCCGCCCCAAACGACGATGGTGTCTTCCAGCAAACCACGTTGTTTCAGATCGAGCACCAGCGCGGCGCTGGCCTGATCAACTTCGCGGCAACGCGCTTCGATGTCGCCATCCAGGTTGTTGCCGCGTTCGCCGTGATGATCCCAGTCGGTGTGATAAAGCTGAACGAAGCGCACCCCGCGTTCGATCATTCGCCGAGCCAGCAAGGCATTCGCCGCAAAGCCTCCTTCGCCCGGCTTGACGCCATAAGCGGCAAGCGTCGCCGCAGATTCCTTGCTCAAGTCCATCAACTCCGGCGCGCTGGTTTGCATGCGAAAGGCCATTTCGTAGGCATTAACGCGAGTCATGATTTCAGGATCGCCGGTTGTTTCCAGCCGAGCTTTATTCAGTGCGCCGACAGTGTCATAAAAATCGCGCTCCTGTTCGCGCGAGATTCCTTCGGGGCTTTGCAGGTTCAGAATTGCATCGCCCTGTCCACGAAACGGCACTCCCTGAAACGAAGTCGGCAAAAAGCCGCTGCTCCACAACGTAGCGCCGCCGCGAGGCCCGCGCCGACCGCTTTGCAGCACCACAAAGCCGGGCAAATCTTTCGATTCGCTGCCCAGCCCGTAAGTCACCCAAGCGCCGAACGCCGGGCGACCTGGAATCTGAAAGCCCGTGTTCATAAACAGCTTTGCCGGACCGTGATTGAACACATCCGTGGAC
>JAGNMH010000003.1 GCA_017991275.1 Acidobacteriota bacterium | reverse complement strand
GATTATCTGTGGGAACTGGAACAGCGCGCGCACGCCGTGGCCAATGGTTATTTCGTTGGCACGATCAACCGCGTCGGGACTGAAGCTCCGTGGAATATCGGCGAGTTTTTCGGCTCGTCATATTTCAGCAATCCTGACGGACGCATTCTGGCCAAAGGCAGCGAAGACAAAGACGAGTTGATTGTTGCCGATCTTGATCTGGATGAAATCCGCGAGGTGCGAACTCACTGGCAGTTTTACCGCGACCGTCGCCCGGAAATGTACGGCGCATTGGCCGGAATGGACGGTGTCAAAAGCTAAAAATCAGTACCGCGACCGGTAGGAAGCGGGCCGTCTAATTGGCATTGACCTAACTATGAAAACGCCTGAATTGATTCTGAAAAATGGCTTGGTTGCTGACGGCACGGGGCGCGGGTTGTATCCGGCGGACGTGGCAGTTTGCCGGAATTACATTCTGGCGATTGATGCTCCGAATTCGCTGCACGCGATGGAGGAGTTGGATTGCAAAGGTCTGGTCATCGCGCCGGGGTTCATTGACACGCACAGCCATTCCGATTTGCGAGTGCTGACCGAACCGGAATTGCCGATGAAAATCCGGCAAGGCATCACGCTGGAAGTTTTCGGTCAGGATGGAATTTCCGTCGCTCCAATTCGCGCCGAAGACCAGCCATCGGTTGCGCGTTCACTGGCCGGGCTGGATGGCGATCTGGGTCGCGCCTGGGATTGGCAATCGGTGGCCGAGTATCTGGCAGCAATCGAACGCGCTCGACCGGCGATTGATTGCGCTTATCTGGTTCCGCACGGAGCAGTTCGGCTGAGCGTAATGGGAATGGAAGACCGACAAGCTCGACCCGAAGAAATCGCCGCGATGCAGCAGTTGATTCGCCAATCTATGCGCGAAGGTGCGTTGGGGCTTTCGACTGGATTGATTTATCCGCCTTGCTGTTTTGCCGACACGTCAGAATTGATTGAACTGTGCCGCGCCGTAGCCGAATTCGACGGCATCTTCGTTTCGCACATGCGCAGTGAAAGCGATTACATCGAAGACGCCATTGCCGAAATGATCGAAGTCGGCAAACAGTCCGGCGTTCGAGTTCACATCTCGCATTTCAAAATCGCCGGGCGCGAAAATTGGTCGCGCATTGACGGTGTGCTGGCAATGATCGAACAAGCTCAACGCGAAGGCGTCAGGCTGACGGCGGATCAATATCCTTACGTTGCGGGTTCGACCATGCTCGGAGCGATTTTGCCGCCGTGGGCACACGCTGGCGGAATTGAAGAAACCTTGAAGCGACTGGCCAACGCCGACGAACGCGGAAAGATGCGCGCGGCAATGCTGGATCGTTCGCGGTCTGAATGGGACAACTTTTGGAAATGGTCTGGCCCGGAAGGCATTGTCATTCCTGATATTCCTTCTGGCAATCATCCTGAATTCGTTGGCAAAAGTTTGTCCCAAGCCGCCAGCCTGAAAATACAAGTTGACCAAGTCAGCGAAGTCGAAGCCGCCGACTTTGCTTTAGATATTTTGCTGGCCGAACGAATGGGCGTAGGCATGATTTCCTTCAGCCAGTCGGAAGACGTGGTTTGCAAAATCATGCAACAGCCTTACGTCAACGTTTGCACTGACGGTTTGCTGGGTGGCAAGCCGCATCCACGAGCTTATGGAACTTATCCACGAATTCTTGGCCGTTACTCGCGCGAACAAAATCTGCTCTCTCTGCCGGAAGCCGTTCGCAAGATGTCTGGCTTGGCGGCGGAAACTTTCCAGCTTCGGCATCACGGAAAAATTCAGGACGGCTTCCAGGCAAACATTGTCGTTTTCAGTCCCAATCAGGTGATTGACTGCGCAACTTTTGAAGACTCCAAACAATTCCCCAAAGGCATTGAACACGTCATTGTCGAAGGCCAATTGGCAATCCGCTACGGCGAATCATACCTGCCCGGAGTTGGCAAAGCTGTCCGACGCGCTGAAAGCTGAACAACATTCAACCATTCATCATCATACTCAACAGGAGAACAATGCAGACCCGACAACTTGGAAACAGCGATTTGCAGATCACGCCTCTGGGCATTGGAGCCTGGGCAATGGGCGGAGCGGGCTGGGCTTTTGCCTGGAGCCAGCAGGATGATAACGATTCCATTTCGGCGATTCACGCCGCGCTGGATGCCGGAATGAACTGGATAGACACAGCGGCGGTTTACGGACTCGGCCATTCGGAAGAAGTCGTGGCCAAAGCTCTGGCTGGCAGAAGTCAAAAGCCTTATGTCTTCACCAAATGCGAACGCACCTGGAACGCCGAACGTCAAATCGTCAAATCGCTGAAAGCCGATTCGATTCGTCAGGAATGCGAAGCCAGTTTGCGACGGCTGAACGTGGACGTGATTGACCTTTATCAAATCCACTGGCCGGAACCCGACGAAGACGTTGAAGAAGGTTGGGCGACGCTCGCCAAATTGAAAGAAGAAGGCAAAGTCCGCTGGATCGGCGTGTCAAACTTCAACGCCGAACAACTTTGCCGGGCACAGAAGATTGCTCCGATCACTTCGTTGCAACCGCCTTACTCGCTGATTCGCCGCGAAATCGAAGCCGAAGTTTTGCCGTTCTGCTCGGTTCATAACGTCGGAGTCATCGCTTATTCACCGATGGGTTCGGGAATGTTGACCGGCGCGATGTCGCGCGAACGAATTGAAAATTTTCCAGAAGATGATTGGCGTCGTCGCAGCCCTCAATTTCAAGAGCCGTTGTTGACTCGAAATCTGAAACTGGCCGACAAGCTGAAAGAAATCGCGGCCCGGCACAACCGTCTGGCCGGCGAAGCGGCTCTGGCTTGGGTGCTGGCCAACCCAGCGGTCACAGGAGCAATTGTCGGAGT
Source organism: Acidobacteriota bacterium (assembly GCA_017991275.1). Classification (GTDB taxonomy): domain Bacteria; phylum Acidobacteriota; class Blastocatellia; order RBC074; family RBC074; genus RBC074. Next base: position 23,100 of record JAGNMH010000003.1, on the reverse strand, counting down.
TCGCAACGCCGAACAAGTTGGCGGCATCATCGGTGGAATGGAGTTTCGATTCGGAGCGGATGAAATTGCCGAACTCGAAGTTTTGTCTCACTCAGTCAACGTGTGAGTCAGAGTCAAAAAGACTGTCACCAATTAAGTCTCACGATGTGACGTTGAAATTCTGACAAAGCCCGGTGTGATTATAAGTATGTGGATTGTTCGCTTGTTTAATCAGGCCAAGACGCACTTGGATTCAGCGTCTTGAAGAAAACTTCCTGCCTCTTCGATTAATAGCGTACTTCTGGCAAGCCAATTGCTAAGATTTGTGCGGCAAGATTTGGATTCAATTTGCGAGAGTTGATAACCTGCAGAAAAGACCGAGAGTTCAGTAATTCCACCTCGTGATTTTCAAGCAAGGCTGCCAACTCCAAAGGCGCGGAGTCCGGCAATACTTACTCCGCAACGCTGGGTAATTTTTGAATCACTACTGCCAACGCCCAAAAACAAAAACCGCAGTTCCGAGTAAAAAGCGTTTCATAACTTTTACACTGAACTGCGGTTCTGTTTTTTTTGTGATTCAGCCAGACCGTTTAACCCTTCATCGAAACCACTCCATCACCGCCCAGCGAATCCAGGTTCATCTTCAGATTCCAGTTTTCACCGGATTTCATCATCTTGTCCCAAGTCACCTCTGTCCCCTTGTACGCGGCCATGCGACCAAGGATTGTCGTCAGCGTAGTTTCCGCGCCTTGTTCGCACTGGTTATCAAATTTGCCTGATTGAATGCTCGCAACCAATGCTTTCATCTTCGTGCCAACTGCAGCGTGCAGATCAACTTTTCCACAATCAATTTTATCCGCAACTTTCTGCCCTTCCTCAACTTGATTCAGGCTGATGGTTGCCGGGCCGCTCTGCAATGAATCCGAGGCTCCTTTTGATCCAAAGAACCGCTCACCGGATTGGCGGTAACCCTTGTTTTTGAACTGATTCGAATTGAAGCTGATGTGAACATCGCCCGGATAGGTGTAAGTCAGGATGAAATGGTCGCTGCACAGGTAATCAGCCGGTATGCCGTCCACCTGTTTCCGCAAAGCACGACCGGACGTCCCGGTTGCTTTGATCGGAGTGGCTTTCATTGCCCAATTGACGATGTCCAGAATATGAATGTTCTGTTCGGTAATAATGTCGCCGGACAGTGCGCGGTCAAAAACCCAATTCCGAATGCGGGCTTCCAGATCAGTCATACCGGGTTTGTTCTGACGGCCAAGATCGTTGGTGTAATAAAAGGTCTGTCCCAACACAATGTCGCCGATTTCTCCATTGTGAATGCGTTCAATCATTCCGCGATAACCTTCGTCGTAACGCTTCTGAAAACCGACGTGCATGCTGACTTTGCCGTTGTACTTTTTGCCGATATTCATCACTTTCAAACAGCCGGTGACATCGGTCGCAACAGGCTTTTCGCAATAAACGTGCTTGCCCGCACTAACAGCGGCTTCCAAATGGTCGGGGTGGAAATAAGGCGGGCTGGTCACCAGAACCAGATCAACGTCTTTTGATTGCACCAGTTTTTCATAAGATTTGTGACCTTTGAACAAATTTGCCGATGGAATCGCAGGGCGGCCTTTGGCCGCTGACTGTTTGTCCAGATTGGCGCGGGTTGAAAGCACACGGTCTTCGAACATATCCATCAACGCTGTCACGCGAACATCCGTGTTGTTCAGAAATTCTCCACCGTCATAATTGCCGCGACCTCCGCAACCAATTATTCCCAGTCCCAACGAAGAATTTGCGACCGAACCAAAAGCCGTTTCCGGCGAAACGATCAATAACCCTGCGCCTGCGACTGCGCCGGATTTGACGAAATTGCGTCTGGATACTGATTTCTCTGTCATGGTGTTGATTCCTCCGAAAGATGATGATGATTGAAAAGTTGGGTTATGAACCCGTGATGTCTTTCAGCAATTTGAAGAACGCCTGTTTGCGTTCGGTGTTGATTCCCCAATTGACCGGCGGGCATTGATACCCGTCGCTGTAATCGCTCTTACCGGGATCGAAATATCCCCACGAAGCGTAAGCGCCAACGGCTTTCAAAAAGTTATTCGCCGGTTTGTCAAAATCGAAGTGATCGTCTTCGTTGAACAAAATCGGTTTCGGGCGATAACCGTCCACCTTGCGCGCCTGTTCAACCATTTCTGCAATACGATTTGGGTCTTTGACTCCGTTGCCGTGCAGCAACAAAAAGTCGGCTTCGGCCACCAGGTTTGGCTTTGGAATGCTGCCGCCGTTGTAACTGGCGCTGACCAGCAATCGCCGTCCGCCGCGCTTTATGGATTTTGTCAGCTTGATCAGTTCGTGAATGCGATCCGCCCGGATAATGGGTAAATCGTAGCTGCGATTGTCGCACTCGTTGGCAATTTCGACCAGCACGTTGCGGTAATTTTGAGATAACAACCAGTTCGTAGCATCTGTCGTGGCACGAACAACAGCCGCTTCATCGCGCAGCCGCTGATCCTGCCCGAAGTAAAAATACCCGACGATGGCCACCATGCCGAGATCATCTGCTCGATTCAAAACCCGCTCCAGCCGCGACAGGTAATCGGCGCGCAAACTGCCGTCGGCTTCAAACGCGCTGTTGTGCCAGGGCTGATCTTTGGAATATCCCTGCGGACTGCCACCTTGCAAACAAATCGTGAAGCTCAGCAAACCGTGCCGCCGCCATTCCGGCATTGCGGCAATGAATTCGCGTGTGTTTCGCTCAGCATCCCATTTGCCGGTGTCTGGGTACTTCCAGCGCGAGACGGTTTCAGGATTTCGGTCGTCGTAAATTCCCTGTACCATCCGCGAATTCATCAACAAGCCTTCGATCTTCATGCCATTGAAACTTCGCCCGGCATAAGTCGGTCGCTCATTGATGAAAAACTGCTCGCCACGAATGCTGACCGTCGTCCGACGTTTGGGCGCAGCGTCAGCAGTTGCGGCTAACGCTGCCGCCGGAAGCAAACCAATAAAGTTTCTTCGATTCATTGCTTCTCCTAACAATGCGACCTGATAAAAACTATTTTTCGTGATCCCAACGATAACTAATCTTCAAACCATTCAAATATGACCAATCAAGTAGCTTTTCTTTTTGCATCCGCCCAACAACAATACCTGGAGCAATTCCTATTTTTTTGGCAAAAGTACTAACTCCAATTTTCGTATTAGGCAGCGCCGCAAGTTGAGAAGCGAAATTGGGTGGAATCAGTAAATCACGAGCAAAAACATTCGCTTGTTCTTCTAATTCATCATCAAGCCCACCTTGAATTTCAATAAAAGCCAGCCTTTTGTCGTGAAGAAGCAAATGGCCTGCTTCGTGAAAGAATGTAAACCAGAGATGGTCATCTGTTTTGTGCCGGGCGCTGAGCATAAGCAGGGCTTTCCCTGACGGTAACCAACGAGTGGCTCCACTGATTGGACAGCCTTTTGGCGCTGGCTCAAGCACGGCAACTACGCCAGCTTCAGCACAAATAGTTGTCAGTTTAGGAATAAAGATTTTTGGATCAGCTTCATTGGTTAGCGCACGTAATTCAACAAGCTTTTCTCGAAAACGGTCTTTATCAAATGGCCGACAAGCAATCTCAGTCGCCCTGCGCTCCCCTTGTCGCAACCAAGCTGCGATGGGGAAATTACTCTCCTTTTTAAGTCGTTCTTTGTAAGTCGGTGACATTCGAAAAGCAGCTAAAGGTTGATTGGCTTGCGATTCCCAAACTGGGACTGACGCAACGCCAAAAAATCTTAAACATTCAGCAACTTGTTCGCCTTTGTCTTTAAGCTCCCGAACCCAACCAAACCTGATCATGTCCTTCAGAGGAATTTGCTTAAGCCAGGCTGAGTCCTGTCCAAGAGATTTTCTTTCCTTCGCGCGAGCCAGCGTTTCTCTATATTGCGCTTCACGAGCCAGCCAGAAGCGAGCCGTGCTGCCCAAAACTCTTTCGAGTTTGAGCGCCGTGTCTTCGTAAATAGGCGCATTTCCTTTGATAAGCAGGTTGATGTGTTTTTTTGTAAAGCCAGTGCGTTTGGCCAACTCAGTCTGAGTCCAGCCACGCTCTTCCAACAAATCGGCGATGGTTTCGCCAGGAGCAGAAATCCAATCAGGAGTAAATGTGGCAGTGCTAGTCATGATAATCACCTATGAAAACAATTCGGACGATAGTGACGTTTGCCCAATCAATTGCGTCGTCTTGAGTTTTTGGCGTCGGATCGTTGGCGGATTCAAAAACCAACCGATCACCGCCGTGAAGTTTAAGTGCGATTTGGCCAGCGCGATCACTTTTCAGCGGATGAGGCTCTCCGGCAGCAAGCTCGCTGACGTTGGTTGCTGCTGCCAAATCCGCTAATCGAGTTCTCAATTTGCGAGCGCAGGCAGCACCCATCTCCTTCTGCATCTTTTTCTGTTGCTCGCATAACTCCCGGAGCTTTGTAGAGGCAAACAAAATTTCCATTTTTTGCAATATACAACTTGTTTACCAGTTTGGTAAACAAGTTTGGCTAAGAGCTTAAGCCGAGTTGGTCGTTAGCGTAAAGAAAAACGGTTTTACCACCCAATCGCACAGCCGTCTTTGCGCGGATCAGAGCCGCCGAACAGCGCGCCGGTTTTCGGATCAATCACAATTGCCTGATACCCGCCGAACATTCCCGGAGCAATCGTCAGCTTGTGGCCTTTGGCTTCCAGCAGCTTTCGCACGTCGCTGCCAATCGCCGATTCCAACGCCAGTCCGCTTTCAAAATGGCGGAAGCGAGCCTGTTCGCCAGCCTGTTGAACGTCCATGCCGAAATCAATCAGGTTCAGCAACACCTGAGCGTGGCCTTGAGCCTGCATATCTCCGCCCATCAAGCCAAAGGTCAGCCACGGTTTGCCATCGCGGAAAACCATACCCGGAATCAAAGTGTGAAATGGGCGTTTGCCGCCTTCCAGCTTGTTCGGATTGTTTGGATCGAAGGAAAAACCGGCGCCGCGATTGTGCAGCACGACGCCTGTATCGCCCGCGACCAAGCCGGAGCCAAACGCGCTGAAGATGCTTTGGATAAACGAAACGGCGTTGTGATCTTTGTCCACAACGGTCAGGTAAACGGTGTCTTCGCCGCCGCGCGAACTTGGCGGAGTGTCGCTGCCCGCTTTGCCCGCATCAATCTTCCGGCGGAGTTCGGCGGCGTATTCTTTCGACAGCAGCTTTTCCAGTGGAGCTTTGTAAAACGCCGGGTCTGCGATGTGCCAGGCGCGGTCGGCATAAGCCAACTTTTTGGCTTCGACCAACAGATGCAGGTATTCCGCCGAGTTATGGCCGAGGCTTTTTACATCGTAACCTTCCAGGATGTTCAGCATTTCCAGCACGGCCAAGCCTTGATTGTTAGGCGGCAATTCGTAAACCGTATGGCCGCGATAAGTAGTGCTGATCGGATCAAGCCAGTTTGAGGTGTGATTGGCGAAGTCCTGAGCGGTGTGCAATCCGCCTTGAGCCTGAGCGAACTTGAGAATCTTCTGCCCGATTTCGCCTGTGTAAAAAACGTCACGGCCTTTGGCCGCAACCAGCTTCAAAGTGTTAGCAAGATTCTTGTTGGTGAAGATTTCTCCGGCAGCCAGAGGCTTTCCATTCGGCAAAAACGTAGCGGCGAAATCGGCGTTGGCCTTGTATTGAATGGCGTTGTCCCAGTCTCCGGCAATCACGTCTGTCACCGGAAAGCCGCGCTCGGCGTAATCAATCGCCGGTTGCAGAACTTGCGACAGCTTCATCGTGCCGTAACGTTCCAGCAGCTTTGCCCAACCATCAACCGCGCCCGGCACTGTCACGGAGTGAATGCCGTCCGGCGGAGTTTTGGTGAAACCGCGCTTTTTCATTTCTTCAATGCTGGCGGCTTTGGGCGAACGCCCGCTGGCGTTCAAAGCCTTCAACTCTTTTTTCTTCGCATCCCAAACCAGCGCGAACAGGTCGCCGCCCGGACTGACCATCATCGGTTCGACTACGCACAGCACGGCGGCGGCTGCGACGGCGGCGTCAACGGCGTTGCCGCCTTGCTGCAAAATGCGCAGCCCCGCGGCAGAAGCCAGCGGCTGGCTGGTCGCAACCATTCCGTTCATCGCTCGCACAGCGGAACGAGTTCGCCCGCCGCCTTTGGCCGGCTTGTCGCCGATGGATTTTTGAGAGTTCACAGTTGTCACCGAAATGAAAAGAATGATCGCCAGGATCGTCACTATGTTGCGAAACATAAGCCTCCTAAGAATAAAAACACCTCAACCAATGACACAACGCTTACTTTTGCGGTGCGGCAGAGTTGATCTTGGCGAAGGACGGTTTCTTGCCGGAAACCTGAAGCTTTTTGGCGACGCGTTCGTTTTCAGCCATGACGCGCAACAGGTTTTCGCCGAGCACTTTCTTCACATCGGCTTCGGAATAACCCCGCTTCAACAACTCATAAGTGATCGTCGGCAGCTTCGTCACGTCTTCCATTCCCGGCGGCAGCATTCCATCAACTCCGTCGAAATCAGAACCAATACCCACGTGGTCAACACCTGCAACCTTGATCGCGTGATCGAAATGATCCATCAACATGTCCAGAGTCGCCGTCTCGGCGGTTTTGGTCGGCATCGAGTCGCCAGGTTTGGCGTATTCAGTGTTGATGAAACCGTTGTAGAAATTGACCATCACTACGCCGCCGTTTTTGGCCACGGCTTTCAACATATCGTCAGTCAGATTACGCGGCACATTGGTCAACGCCCGGCAGGAAGAATGCGAGGCGATAACCGGCGATTTCGTAACTTCAATCACGTCCCAGAACGTTTCGTCGCCAACGTGCGAAATGTCCACCATCATCCCCAACCGATTCATTTCGGCGACAACTTCGCGGCCAAAATCGCTTAACCCGCCATGGCGTTTTTCCGGCGGATTGCCAATCCCTCCTGCGGAATCTGCCCAGTTGTTAGTGTTGGTATGCGTCAGGGTCATGTACCGAATGCCGAGTTTGTGAAACTGGCGCAGTGCGGACAAGCTGTCTTCAATGGCGTGACCACCTTCGATGCCCATCAATGCGGCGATTTTTTTGGAGCGGTGAATACGGCGGATGTCGGCAACGGTAAAAGCCATCTGCAAACTTTCAGGATGTCGTCGCGCCTGTTCGTAAACTCCGTCAATCATATCCAGCGCGCGTCGGGCAGCGCCGCCTTCTTTGGCGTACTTGGCGGCGACGTAAATCGAAAAGAACTCGACGTTCAACCCACCTTCTTTCATCCGCGGAATGTCAGTCTGGATTTTTCCACTGGTGTCGCGCACACCCATGTCAAAGCTTTCATCTGTGATTGGCGAAGTAATATCGTTGTGAGTGTCAACGACTATGCTGGCGCGGTGAAGACGGTTAGCGCGCTGACGCAACCTGGCTTCGCCGCCAGTTCCACTTTTCGAAGCGGTTGATGCCTTGGCGGATTTGGAACGTTTTTTGGTCTGAGCATTAACAGGCGACAAAGCGGTCAGGCCACACAAAGCAACCAACAAGGCGAGAAGCAAAAAGCCTTTCTGCATAATTTTATCCTTTCGGTTTTCGGTGAAATTGATTTTGAAGAAGCGTGGAGTATTTTGTTCGGGCTTCTGTGATTACGCAAGCTGCGGCTTTGGCGCAGTAAATTGTGAACTGTTACAATCTGAATGCGCCCAACCAAGCGCACCGAAAAACAATCACAACTTCAAGGCAGTTTTTGACCAGCTATGATCAAAGCTTTAAGGCATCTCAACTCAAGAGACAAATTGGCGCTGACGGTTTTCTTTTCATTGGCGCTGTTATGCACGCTCTATTTCGCTTCGGGGATTCTGGTCACGTACATATCGTCATCAGCCGCTCCGATGGAAATGTCGAAAGACGGAACTGGCTTCACCCTTCAGGTCGCCGGTTTTCAAAGCAGGGCCTCTGCCGAACGATTGGTTGCGGAATTGAAAACTCAGCACAATCTGGCCGCTGAGATAACTTCAGATTCGACCAGTTCTGGTTATCTGCTGAAAATTGGGCCACTGACCAAACTGGAAGGCGCGGATTATTTAAGAGACGAACTACTCAAATCCGGTTATACCAGCGTCAAGATCGTACAAAACTGTGCGCCTGGAATTGCCGATTGCAATCCTACTCAACTGCCCGCTACATCAAACAAACCCGCTGGCAAAGGAAAATAAACCAACAATGAAGAAGCCCTCTTTCGCGCCGAACAGCCTGATGCGCCATTCGGCAATGGCCCTATTGACGGCTGTTTTGTTGATACTTTCTTTTCCGAACTTCGAAATGGATTATCTGGCATGGGTGGCATTGGCTCCGCTGCTTTCGGTGTTGGCACAGGGAGTGTCTTTACGCCGAGCCGCATGGTTAGGCTGGCTGACGGGAGTTACCTTTACGTTTTTTGCCGAAAACTGGATTGCCCATTCAATGGTTTACTTTGGCGGCATGGCGACGGCCGTGGCCTATGCCGTGGCATTTTTCTTCGCCTCTGTGTTGGCATTGTTTCCAGCAGCGTTTGCTGTGGTGATGTCGCTGCTAATTAAACGCTTTGGCAAATTCGGTTGGGCTGCAGTAGCGTTCGCGCCTTTTGTCTGGGTAGCAACCGAATGGTTGCGGCCAATTGTCACGGGCGTGACCTGGAACGCGCTGGGTGTTTCTCAGGTAAATTACTTTTTGGTCGCGCGCCTGGCCCGATATGGGGGCGTTTATCTGCTCAGCGCCGAAGTCGTTTCAGTCAGCACTTTGCTTGTTTTGTTGCTTCGGTTCAAGGAACGAGGCGTAGCCCGCGCGGCGGCTTCGCTGACCGTCCTGGCGGCAGTGACATTGTTATTCCCAATGATGAGTCAAACGACAAATCAGCAGCCGAACGCGATCAGCTTGGCTTCAGTCTCTGTCGTGGGAGTCCAGCCCAACCTGCCGCCCGATTCTGATCAATCGCCTGAGACATTTAAACAGGATTTGGAAAACAACATTCGCCTAACTAAAGAAGCCATTGCCCGCACACCCGACAAATCAGCCGACATAGTTATTTGGGCAGAATCTCCATTGGCATTGTTTTACGAAAACGATTCGGCGTTGCGTGAAAGGCTGGACAATCTGGCTGTCGAAACCGGCAGCTATTTCATACTAAATACAGTCACACGCGATGATTGGCGTTACCACAACAGCATTCATGTTTTGACACCTGACCGCGTGAGTGAAAAAACAGCAACAGCTTTGCCAAGCTTGCCGGCTAAACCGATGAAACGTTATGACAAAATTCGGCTGGTTCCTTTTGGCGAATATGTGCCATTCAAATCCATTTTGGGCAAAGCTGTCGAAGCCTTTGCGACCTCAGGCGTTGGCGGTTTCACGCCCGGAACCGAACCGGTGGTAAATACCTTGCGCCTGACCACGGAACGGGAAGGAGTCATCAGCGCCGATAATCCTGATAAAGCCGGGGCCATCGAACGAACAACCAACTTTGCTCGTGTCGGCGCGTTCATTTGTTATGAAGCTGCCTATCCCGATCTTGTTCGTAGTTTCGTCAAAAACGGAGCTACATTGCTTGTGAACGTCTCCAACGACTCCTGGTTTGGAAACACAGCCGGAGCGCGCCAGCACTTGGCTCACGCTCGCATACGAGCCATCGAAAACGACCGCGACTTTGTGCGCGTCACAAACTCCGGCATAAGCGCATTAATCACCTCTGACGGACAAGTGGTTGATGCGTTGCCTTCATTTCAAGCGGTAACTGAGCATTGGCGGGCGCAGTTGCGGCGAAGTCTGACATTTTATTCCGAACACGGAAATTGGTTTGCGATTGGCTGTTTGCTGATGACTGCATTGGTTTTGGCGGCGTGTGCAGTCAAGAAGTTTTGATTGATGGCGTTAGCCATTCCAAAATAAAAAAGAGCAATGCTTTGGCAAAAAACCTAAGCACTGCCCTCTTCTCTAGTTTTCAGTTGATCACAAAACTACTTTTTCGGCGGAACGATGGAATCTTTGCAAGCCTTCGCCACGCGGAATTTCACGACTGTCTTGGCTGGAATCTTGATCTCTGCGCCGGTCGCTGGATTGCGGCCTTTGCGTGCTTTGCGGTGAGCTTTGACCAATTTACCAATACCGGGCAAAGTGAACGCTCCGGCTTTTTTGGTTTGCGCGACAGCCACTGCGGCGATCTCGTCCAACACTTCGTTTGCGCCCTTTTTCGACATACCGAATTTTTCAGCGACATGGGCCGCCAACTGGCTCTTAGTCATCAATTTTGCTGCCATTTAGTTTACTCCTTTTAAGATGGTTTGATTTTAAGCCGTGTTTACAACATCGCCCAAGATTGAGCATTTTCAGATGCAAACCGACCGTTTCTAGTTAACACCGAAGCCAACACTGCAAACTCCGGTCTGCCTTGAGTCACTGAGGTAAATGTTCGAGCAAAAACCCGCTTGGTTTCATAGCTTCTCGCAATCAACCAATCAGAATGATTACTGCAAACTTTCCTTTCGTGAACACAGGCAAAGAGGATAAATTGTTATCACATTATATTGTGCCAAAACGGGCGGGAGTATACCGTAGCTGGTATAAAGGCGCAAGACTAAACTACTGTCAAAACTCATAAAAGACCTGATTTTTCAGGCTAAATATGAGATTGGAAGCTTTGCGCCCCTATTAACACTGGCTTTTCGCATCCGAAGAAGCCTAAATCGCTTGAATCATCAACTAACAGGGTTGCAGAATACATGTGCGCAGTTCGGCAATATAGAGGATTGCCAAATTGCGCGTAGATAGTTTAGATTCTCCTCGCTCGTGACGGGCATCTAGCCAGCATTAGCTGTCATTGTCACGCATCGCAATTTCTCAAACCTTGAGAAGCAATCATCAATTAAGCGCAGAATTCGATTCTGCTGCAAATTTTTCACGGAGGATTACGACCGTGCCGTTATCTGCTTGCCCTGCATGCGAAGCTGAAATTCATGTTGACGAAGATGTCGACAAAGGTGAAATCATTAACTGCGAAGAGTGTGACTCCGCTCTTGAGGTTGTCGGACTTGACCCTATTGAACTTGACCTAGCACCGGAAAATGAAGAGGAGGAGGACGACGACGACGATTACTAACGTTTCGTGGTTTCTCCTGGAATTGGGCTGTTAGGCGCAAGATAGCCTGTGCGACTAACTCTAAGCTTGGTTCCTGTTCGAGTGATCTTCACGTTTAGATCGTGAGGCTTGCCATCGCGTTTTTCTGGATAATACGCAAGCGCATAACTAGCTCTGATTTCTTCAGCTAAAGCCTTAAAAATTGGCGTGAAGTCTTTGGCGTTAGCGGCAAAATCAAGCCCTCCGGTTGAAGCAACAACTCGCGTAGCATCTAGTGGTGTGATGACTCGCTCAGTAAGCTGAGTAGGTGAAAGTATGTAAGACGGAAGTGTTATGGAATAAACCGTAACACCTGCCGCAGTTGCCCTACGAATTAATTCGTGACGATCAATTATACTGGCCGAATCAAAGCCATCACTGATAACAATTACGACTCGTCTAACAGGACGGCTTTTACGAGTGCGCGGCGCTTGTCGGCTTAATATGCTTATTGCTTGGTCCAACGCATCATAAATCCTTGTCGAGCCCTCGAACCGATCCGCTTTGGCAAAAGCCCTTTCCAGTTTGCGAGGATCATCGGTGAATCCTTGTAAAACTTTGACTTTGTAATTGAAGGCTATAGCTGCGAAAACTGATTCGCCGTGCATCAGTTCGGTAAACTTCATTGCTGCATCGCGAAGAGTTTTTGTTTCCTCCTGCTTTAGGCTGCCCGACAAATCAAGTGCAAAAACAACGGCCAAAGGTCGCGACAAGGTGGTCTCGTTGGTAACGGCGAAAAAGTCCAGCTTTTTCTGGTATCCATCTTCAAAAACCTGAAACTCTTCAGGTCGTAAATCCCGCACATAGTTTCCGTTTTTGTCAGTAACGGTGACGTCAATAGTGATTAGATCGGTATCAATTCGGATGGTAGTGGTGGGTTGAGAACTCGGCTTGTCGTTTTTTTGTGCCCAAACCGCCGAGCTCATTCCAATTGTTAGCCAGGATATTAGGACGACGACCATTGAACGTAAATTCATCATAGAGTTGTTATAATCCCGCCAGATCAGATGGAGCAAACTAAATCCGGCGTGAAGCTATGATTCCAAAGTTCGGAGGTTTTATGAAGCTGACACTTGCATACGTACTGACCATAAAGTTGGTTCTTTCGTTTTCACTTACCCCCACTTTTGCGCAAACCGGCATGGTGAAAGGCAAAGTAAAAGAGAGAGACGGCAAGGCTTTAGAAGGAGTTTTGATTCGAGCAACAAATCAAAAAAACAAATCCAGCATCAGCGAAACTAAGAGCGATAATAAAGGTGATTTCGAGTTCGTCGATTTACCGTCCGGCGATTATTCATTCTCACTTGAGAAAAAGGGTTACGTAACTTTCCTCTCGCGTAACATCTCAGTTATTGCTGGTGAAACTCTCAAATTGAAAACTGTGATTGAGTTGAAACGTGAAGAAGCCCCCTACTCTTTAATTCGCGGTGCAGTGTTTTATGGTGCGGGATATTCAATGCCAAATGCATTGGTCATAATTGAGCGGGTTGATGGGGGAGGGAAATTTAAACAATCCAGGCAATCAATTGAGGGAGGCGAATTTAGTTTTCGGATAAAGGCGGAAAAGGCCAAATACAGAGTGACTGCTTCCGCTAATGGGTTTCAATCGGCTTCGACTGAGGTTGAAATTGAAGGCGATGAAGTCAGAAATATAGCCTTGACCTTGCAACAGGTGAAATAGCCAATCAAACGACAATACAAAAAGCGGCAATGGAATTCCTGATCTCCACTGCCGCTTTTTCTGTTGAGGCTCTCGCCAAAATTTGTCACTGATTCATCGAAGAGAGGAATTCGTTGTTGGACTTCGATTTCTCCAGTCGGTCCAGGACAAGCTCCATCTGCTCTACCGGCGACAACGGGTTTAATACACGGCGTAAAACCCATATTCGATCCAGGTCTTTCCTTGGAATTAGCAATTCCTCTTTGCGCGTACCCGATTTCTGAAGATCAATCGCCGGGAAAACCCGCTTATCTGAAAGCTTGCGATCAAGGTGAACTTCCATGTTGCCGGTTCCTTTGAACTCTTCAAAGATGACGTCGTCCATTCGGCTGCCGGTTTCGACCAGCGCAGTGGCAATGATAGTCAAGCTGCCGCCTTCTTCAATGTTGCGAGCTGCGCCAAAGAAACGCTTTGGACGCTGCAAGGCGTTTGAGTCCACACCGCCGGAAAGAATTTTGCCAGAAGGAGGCACCACTGCGTTGTGAGCGCGCGCTAGGCGCGTGATTGAATCAAGCAAAATCACTACATCTCGCTTGTGCTCAACCAGTCGTTTGGCCTTTTCAATAACCATATCTGCCACTTGCACGTGACGCGAAGCAGGTTCATCAAATGTTGACGAAATGACTTCGCCGTTGACCGAACGTTGCATGTCCGTAACTTCTTCCGGGCGCTCGTCAATCAGCAGCACAATCAACGTCACTTCAGGATGATTTTCTGTGATTGAATTGGCGATGGTTTGCAGCAGCATGGTCTTACCTGTACGCGGCGGTGCGACGATCAAGCCACGCTGTCCTTTGCCAATCGGAGTAAAAAGGTCCATCACGCGCCCAGAAACATTCTCGCTATTGGTTTCGGCCTTCAGATGCTCGTTCGGGTAAAGCGGCGTGAGATTGTCAAAGAAAATTTTATCGCGCGCGATTTCAGGTTGCTCGAAGTTGATCGCTTCGACTTTAATCAGCGCAAAGTAGCGCTCACCTTCTTTGGGCGGACGAATCTGACCAGAGATTGTGTCACCTGTTCGCAAATCGAATTTGCGAATCTGCGATGGGCTGACATAAATATCATCAGGCCCCGGCAGATAGTTGTATTCCGGCGCACGCAAAAAGCCGAAGCCGTCCGGCAAGGTTTCCAGAACGCCTTCGGAAAAGATCAGTCCTGACTTTTCAGTTTGCGCCTGCAGAATCTTGAAGATCAATTCCTGCTTGCGCATTCCGGTCGCGCCGGGAACGTCAAGGTCTTTAGCAATCTGCGTGAGCTTGGAGATATTCATCTCCTTCAGGTCAGCAATGTCCAAAAAGGAACCGCCGTTATAGCTCTCCGCTATTTCATCGTAATCATCGTAGTCTTTCGACTTGTTATTTCTTTCTGCCATAGCTCCACTTTTGTTTTCCCATGCCGAGATGAAGTGCGCTGATAAGCGCGAATCAACACCGGGCCGGAAAATCTCCTTGTTTGATCTGCGTTTGATCGGGATTAGGTTATTCGATTGCACACAAGGCAAATCAGCGCGCTGTGCGTTAGTTTTGGGCTGTGTTCAGGGCAGCCTGAGAAAATAGCTCTGTCTTTTAGTGACAATTTCAAGTTGAATCAATTGGGATAATCAGTGCGCCAAAGTTCAGAATCGCCGGGTGAGAGTCGCCAGTAACCTGATCGCTATTGGTCTTTCAATAGATGTGCCTACTTTCGCATAACAGTTATCAATGCTTGCTCGCAACCGGTTGCTCACTTGTCAAAAGTTTTGAAATTTGTGAAAGGGAATTCGGCAAATGACGAGTAACAACTGACGAATGTATATAAACCTGTGGGATTATCGTTTTGCTGTGATGCTTGAGCCGATCACATTCCAAATATCTTTCGCGCCTTCGCGCGTGACTGACGAATATTGAATGATATTTTCGGTGTTCAGAACCTTCTTTGCTGTTTGCCAGGATTTTCGCCGCTCGTTGGCTGACAGCTTGTCAACTTTAGTTGAGACCACCAAATAAGGAAGCTCGAAGTGCTGGAGCCAGGATTTCATCTGAAGGTCTAGCGGGGAAGGTTCATGTCTAGCATCAACGATCAAGATAGATAGCACAAGCTGCTGGCGTTCCGCAAGGTATTTCTCTATCAACTTGCCCCACTCCTGCCTCTTATTTTTCGATGCTTTGGCATAACCATACCCAGGCAGATCAACGAAGTAGAATTCCTCGTTAATTAGAAAAAAGTTCAAGGACTGTGTGCGCCCCGGCGTCGAACTGGTGCGTGCCAGTCCGCTCACTTTTAGCAGACTGTTCATCAAACTCGACTTCCCCACATTTGAACGGCCCAGAAAAGCGATTTCCGGCTTATTAGTCTTAAGCATTGACTCAGGAGTCGCCACTGCCGCAGAAAATTTGGAACTCGTGATTTTCATAAACGCATCTGGCCTCAAATTGCATCAAGCTGATTTGAACCAGTAAAACTTGAGACATCATCCGCTAATCGAATTTTCAACAACCCCTGGAATTGTTGCTGGCTGCTGCCAAATTGGAACAGCCAGCTGGAGACCTGTTTCTGTGCCTGACATCGGCAAACGCTCAAGAGCAATCCGTAAGACTTCATCCATTGTTTCAACAGGGTTGACCTGCAACTCGCTAAGTATATCTTCTGGCACTTCACTCAAATCCTTTTCATTGTCTTTAGGGATAATGACTGTTGTCACGCCTGCGCGATGAGCTGCCAATAACTTTTCCTTCACCCCTCCAATTGGAAGAACCTTGCCCCGAAGCGTGATTTCACCGGTCATCGCCACCTCTTTATTAACCGGTATACGAGTTAAGGCCGATGCCATCGCTGTCGCCATGGTTATTCCGGCAGACGGGCCGTCCTTGGGAATTGCACCTTCTGGAACATGAATATGCAGGTCATGGCTCTTGTAAAACTCGGTCGTAATTCCTAGTTCCGAAGCGCGTGAACGAATGTAGGTAATAGCCGCTTGAGCAGATTCCTGCATTACATCACCTAGCTTGCCGGTCAGTGTGACCTTTCCTGCGCCCTCAATCAGAGTTGTTTCAACCTGCAAAACATCGCCGCCGACTTCGGTTACTGCTAGTCCATTGACCAATCCGATCTCGCTACGTTCGGTAACACGCAAGGGTCTGAATTTAATCGGGCCAAGTAATTGCCTGGTGGAAACGGCATCCACTGTGAAATTGAATTGATCGGTCTCCCCCTCCGTTGTCTTTCCATCAGTCTGCTGAACAAATTGTCGAGCGACTTTTCGGCAGATCGAACCGATTTCGCGTTCCAAATTACGAACGCCAGCCTCTCGCGTGTAGTACTCAATCAACGTTTTTAACCCATCGTCGTCAAAAGCAATTTGATCGAGCTTCAAACCATTGGCATCGGCCTGCTTTCTAACCAGATGGCGTTTGGCGATCTCCATCTTTTCCCGTTCGGTATAACCGGCCAGCTTGATAATTTCCAAACGATCCTGCAGAGCAGGAGGAATCGTGTGTAGCACGTTGGCCGTGGCAATAAACATTACCTGCGACAAGTCGTATTCAACATCCAGGTAATGGTCGTGGAAAGAATGATTCTGTTCAGGATCCAAAACTTCCAGCAGAGCCGACGACGGATCACCACGAAAATCCCGTCCAAGCTTATCTACTTCATCAAGCAGCATTAGCGGATTGATTGTCCCGGCCTTCTTCATCATTTGTATGATTTGGCCGGGTAATGCGCCGATATAAGTTCTGCGATGTCCACGAATCTCTGCTTCGTCACGCACTCCACCTAAACTTAATCGCACAAACTTACGACCGGTTGCATTGGCAATTGAGCGACCAAGGCTGGTTTTCCCAACACCCGGAGGGCCGACAAAGCACAGAATCGAGCCGTGCGGTTTTTCGACCAGCCGGCGAACAGCTAGAAATTCAAGAATGCGTTCTTTGATCTTTTCCAAACCGTAATGATCTGCGTCCAACACTTCCTGTGCATGAGCGATATCACGTTTCTCATTACTGATTGCTTGCCAGGGAACTGCCAACAACCAATCCAGATAATTACGTGAAACCGTTGTTTCGGCAGACATTGGCGGCATCTGTTCCAATCGTTGCAATTCAGCCAAAGCTTTTTCTTTGGCTTCATCGGTCATTCCGACTTGTTCAATTTTTTCCCTCAACTCTTCTAGTTCCGCACGGTCGTCCTTGCGTCCAAGTTCTTTGTGAATCGCTTTTATCTTTTCATTCAGAAAGTACTCGCGCTGTTGCTTTTCCATCTGCCGCTTGACGCGAGTTTGTATGGTTCGGTCCAGGTTTACTTTTTCAATCTCGATTTCCAATATCTCCGCCATCCTGACCAGTCGGGCGTGAGTCGAATAAAGTTCCAGCAGTGATTGCTTGTCTGGCAAATCAAGCTTCATCTTGTCAGCCAGTTGATCCGCCATTTGCCCCGGATTGGGAGCACGCAACGCGGCCTGAATTTGATCGAAGTTTCCTTCCTGTGCGACCTTCAAGTATTGCTCGACCAAGCCAACGACTTTTGAAACGAGCGAAGCGGCACGCTTGTTATTTTCGGCCAGAACCGGCGCACGACGGACAGTCGCCAAATAATAACCATCCTGTTCCTCAAAACGCACAGCGTTGGCGCGCTCACGCCCTTCAACCAGCACTTTTATTGTCGCTTCTTCTGCCTTGTACGTGCTGCTGGCGATGTATGCCAACGTTCCATAAGTGTAAATCTGATCTGAAGTTGGGTCTTCGACTGTAGCGTCATGCTGCGTGGCCAGGAAAATGATTCTGTCGGTTGCCATCGCGGCCTCCAATGCCTGCACTGAAGATGGCCTACCAATCACAAAAGCCGCTTTTGTGTGTGGAAAGACAACAACATCACGAATCGGTACCATAGGGTATCGGGCAACATCGTCTGGTGTACCATCGTGGAACTCTTTCATTTTCTGCTTAACCTCAAAAGTGGATTGAACTCGTCCTGGAACCTGTTTGCCGATTGCCGCCTATTTACTGGCTGGTCCCGAATGCCGAAGCAGGCGTAAAAAACTACTCGCTACCGCGAATCTGTCTGTCTCGCGGCATAAACGTCATTTTGTGCTTGGGAAATTGCCACAGCCCGCCGACTGCGACCTCAGATCGTGGTTGGGAATATACCGCTGGTTCGCTCCATTAAAAAGCCCAGTAATCTGGAAACGAACCGGTTCTGATAAGTTGATTCACCCAGCCTTTTCAAGGGGAAAGACTGTTTGGCGATTTTCTACCATCTCTGCCGTCATCACGAATTCCTTAATCTTCTTTTGACTCGGCAGCATGTACATTGCTTCAAGCATCAATTCTTCAAGAATCATACGCAAACCACGAGCGCCAACTTTGCGCTGACACGCCAGACGCGCAATTGCCCTCAAGGCCTCATCCGTGAAACGTAATTTGACTCCATCCCATTCAAACTGTCTCTGGTATTGCTTGGTCAATGCGTTCTTCGGTTGAGTCAGGATTTCAATCATCGCATGTTCGTCAAGCTCATGAAGCGTGCCGACCACAGGCAATCGCCCAACAAATTCCGGGATCAACCCGTAACGGATCAAATCTTCCGGTTGAAGCTGTTCAAACAAGCTTGCCTGAATCACGTTGTTGTTCATCGGACGTATATTTGCGCCAAATCCCAAAGCCTTTTGGCCAATTCGCCGCTGAATAACCTTGTCCAAACCGACAAAAGCTCCGCCGCAGATAAACAAAATGTTAGTGGTATCAACAACAAAAAATTCCTGGTGGGGATGTTTTCGACCACCTTGTGGTGGGACATTAGCGACAGTCCCTTCCAAAATCTTCAGCAATGCCTGCTGCACGCCTTCGCCAGATACATCGCGCGTAATCGAAGGGTTTTCATCCTTTCGGCAAATCTTGTCAATCTCGTCAATGTAGATAATGCCCTGTTGAGCACGCTCAACGTCCCCATTGGCTGCCTGTAAAAGCTTGAGGATAATGTTTTCAACATCTTCGCCGACATAACCGGCTTCGGTCAGGGTTGTCGCGTCTACGATAGTGAACGGCACTTTGAGCATCCGCGCCAGAGTTTGCGCCAACAGCGTTTTACCCGTACCTGTGGGGCCAATCAGCAAGATGTTCGACTTTTGAATTTCGACATCGCTGCGGCGCTTCATCATTTCTATGCGCTTGTAGTGTTGATAAACGGCAACTGCAAGCTTCTTTTTGGTTTCTTCCTGGCCAATAACGTATTCGTCCAGAAAGGCATTTACCTCTAACGGTTTGGGTAATGGCGGGCGAGCTGCTGCTGCTTCTTGCTGTGCGTCGTCACTGATTATCTCAATGCAAATGTCTATACATTCGTTACAAATGTAAACGGTGGGGCCTGCAATCAGTTTTCTGACTTCGTTCTGGCTTTTACCACAGAAGCTACAACGTAAAGTGTCTTCACCTCTTCGCATCACCTTGTGGCCTCCACTTCGATTGAGTTTTCGACATTAAATTGGTGAACCATTTTATTTCGCACAAAGCAGCGTAAACGTTTTCCCATCCCATTCATGACAGGCAGTCAATCTCCCAGCACCAAAGTGGATTTCAGCACTTCACATGCTCGAACACATTTGTCGCATATCTGAGCATTGATTCCAGGAAAGACCCTGTCTCCTTGAGGATTGTCCCGATCGTGAACATTGAAGCTGCAATTTGCGATCCCTGCCTGATCTTCGCTAAAAAGTTTCTTGTACCAGGGTTGGTTGGATTTTGGAGGCCTCATCCCCATTTCGCGGTAGTCAAACAGCAATTGAACACATACATCCACACACTCATCACATATAAACCCCGATGTTCCCTCAAACAAACGCGCGACCTCTCCCTCTCCAAGTCCGCAAAAGGAACAACGAAGAGTCGGCCGCTGCGACCGCCTGTCCAACCCCATATCGGAATCGAAATGGGAATTGACTGAGAGACTGTTATTGTTCATATCGGTAAATTTGTGGATGCTTACTTGTTTGATCTATTCGCGGTGTTTGATCACCTGGTCAAGGATCCCGTATTCCTTTGCCTGCATCGCGCTCATGATGCGGTCACGGTCAACGTCTTTTTCAATCTGCTCCATTGCTTTTCCCGTGTGTAAGGCCAGGATTTCGTTGAGCCGTTCACGCATGCGGAGAATTTCTTCAGCTTGAATTTTAATATCGCTGGCCTGTCCAGAGGCTCCGCCGTGAGGCTGGTGAATCAAGATGCGCGAGTTTGGCAAGGCAAAACGTCGTCCGCTGGTTCCAGCCGCCAGCAATACCGCCGCCATTGAGGCACACTGCCCAACACAGAATGTCGTGACAGGGCAACGCACGAACTGCATTGTGTCGTAAATCGCCAATCCTGCGGTGACGGATCCTCCTGGCGAATTGATGTATAGAGAAATTTCCCGATCCGGGTCTTCCGATTCCAGGAATAACAATTGGGCGACAATCAGATTAGCGACCATGTCGTTAATCTCGGTTCCCAGAAAAATAATGTTGTCTTTGAGCAGGCGAGAATAGATGTCTGAAGTGCGTTCACCACGCGGCGTTTGCTCAATGACATACGGCATCGGTACATAGTTATTGTATGGGTTGATCATAGTGCTTGACTCTACTTAATTTCCGATCAGATGGTCTGTTCGCCAGATTACTTTATTAGCTGTTTTCAGTTGGATTTACCCAGATTATTCAGCAGCGGCCTGGGCTTCGGGGATAGCTTCTACCGCTTCCGGTTTCTGATCTTCCGTAACCTCTTCAACAGTGATTTCAGTATTGTTAACAATGAAATCGAGAGCTTTACGATAGCGTAACCTGCTTTCGATACTAGAAATCGCTTCTTCCCTTGTCAAGCGATCTTTCAGTTGCGCTGCCGTCTGCCCCATGGCATTGGCCATCAACTCAATCTCAGCGTCAATTTCGTCGCCGCTGACATTGAGACCTTCAGCTTCAGCGATCTTACCAACAAGTAATGCCGCTCGAACATCACGAGTCGCAGCCTCCTGAGCTTCTTTGATTCGCTCTTCCCAATTTATAGTCCTGGCAACTTCAGGAGGCATGCCCATGCGTCTCAATCTTTCGCTTAACTCTCGCAAACGATTTTCAGAGCCTTCATTAACCAGCACGTTCGGAACTTCAAAGACATGGGTTTCAAGCAACTGCGTAATCAGGTCTTCGCGCACACCGTTATCTGCTTCGGCCTCGGCATTACCGGTCAACCCTTTCCGCACATTGTCGCGTACCTCCTGAATAGTCTGGGCTTCGCCAAAATCTTTGGCAAAGTCATCGTTGAGTTCAGGCAGTTCCTTTTCACGAACAGCCAGCACTGTCGCAGTAAAATCAACCGTTTTGCCAGCCAGGCCTTTTGAACTGAAATCCTCTGGGTAAACCACACGGAATTCGCGCACATCGTCGGGCTTAACCCCACGCAGGTTTTCACTAAACTCCGGCTGGGTTTCTTGCGCACCGATTTCAATTTCCACCCCTTCGGCCTTCAAGTCTTCCTTTTCGTGTTCCTCTTGTGGGTCAAGGTATTTGCCGACCAGATTCACCGAAACGAAATCCCCATCTTGAGAAGGACGGTCTTCAACCGGAACGAACTCCGCAGATTCCTCTCGCCAACGATTAATAACCTGCTCTACCTGCTCATCACTAATTATTGCCAGGCGCTTTGTAGCCTTTAGTCCCTTATATTCCTTAAGCTCTATTTCAGGCAGCACTTCAAAACTCACCTTGAACTTAAACGGCTCACCGTCAGTAATCGAAACTTCTTCAACAAGTTGCGGCTCACCAATAATGCGCAACTTGTGGTCAGTTATCGCGTGCTGCAACGCATGAGGCAATAGGTGGCTAATGACTTCATCCTTAACCTCTTTACTGAATCGTTGCTTTACCACGTCGCGCGGCACTCGTCCGGGACGAAACCCCGGCACTTTCACGTACCGCATATAGGCGTCATAGGTTTTTTCAAACTCCTTCTTTACCTCTTCCGCCGCGATTTCAATAATGATGTCTTTCTGACATTGAGAAACGTCAGTTACGACTACTTCCTGTTTCAAAGTTGTATACCTTCCTTAGGGTTTGCTGCTCTACAGTTCACCAATCCATCAGCATTGAAGTTCGTCAACACTGAGCCAGCCTTTGTACCGATCTGTTCAAAACTTGAGATCGCAGGCAGGCCGCTGATATATCGAGCTTGGGAACGGGTTTTGGATCAATGCGAAAGGGGGGACTCGAACCCCCACGCCTTACGGCGCCAGATCCTAAGTCTGGTGCGTCTGCCAATTTCGCCACTTTCGCTCTTATGTCTTACGAGCGCGGAGACTAACAAATTTCACATGAGCGCGCAACACAGCCATTGACGCACGTTTGACAGCTTGCAGCCATCAACTTATAACTACAAATGATTGATTCAAAAGTCATTATGAGGAGAAAACCATGAGCTTCATTGCACGTATTAACCAGGACATCACCACCGCCATGAAAAACAAGGAGGCTGAAAAGCTCTCGACCCTGCGGATGGTCAAAACAGCTTTGATGAATTTCGAGATTGAAAAGAAAGGGAAAGCCAACGATTCCGAAGCTACAATTGACGACGCCGAAGCCATGAAAGTTTTACAGTCGCTGGTCAAACAACGCAAAGACAGTGTCGAACAATACCAGCAAGGCGGACGTCCAGAACTGGCTGAAAAGGAAGCAGCCGAAATCAAATTTATTGAAATCTACCTGCCCGCCGCCGCCGACGAAGCGACCATCGCCAAATTTGTTGAAGAAGCCATTGCCGAAACCGGAGCCAGTTCCATGAAAGAACTTGGCAACGTCATGAAAGCCGTGATGGCAAAGCTGGCAGGACAAACGGCTGACGGCAAAATCGTCAATCAACTGGTCAGATCGAAGCTTGGCGGTTAAAGATAAGTGTTTATTGAGGAACAGTCGGCCAAGTAGCCTCGTAAGGCTGACTTCCGACATATACTTGCAAAGCACAAACTGCTTGCAGTGATAAATTACAGGTCAAAGTGAGGATGGAAATCATGGGTACGTTATTATGGGCAATTGCCGCCATCTTGGATATTTTCGCCATTTACGATGTGATGAATTCAAAACGCGACTGGGCGACCAAGGTCGTGTTGCTGGTTATCATTCTGTTGATCCCCTTTATCGGTTCAGGACTTTATTTGTTGGTCTTCCGTGATAAGAGCTACGCGTAAACCTGGTGGCGAACAAGCGGTCATTTTATTTTTGTATTTGAACTGTGGCGTAATACTGCGCCAGAACGCTCTCCTGTCACCTTTTCTGCAGCGACAG